>NZ_CP061768.1:4130000-4206296 GCF_013624435.2 Nocardioides campestrisoli | reverse complement strand
AAGAACTGGAGGGGGGTTCATCCACAGGGCGGGGCGGTGTCGGGGCCGGACGGGACCGGCGCTCGGTCGGTGCGGCCAGGAGGGAGACCTGCGTGGGTTTGACCCTGCTTCTCCGCTCCGCGTACCGTTGCAAGGTCACCCGACGTCCGCTCGTGGTCGACCGGTGCCGCATGTCCACGGATATTCACTCCCAGTCCAAAGGGCGTGTGCCGTGGGGAGGCGGTGCCAGCCGAAGTTTGGCGTGCACCTGATTCCCGCCGGAGTGGACACCCGCAGAGATACCCATCGGAGAGAGCTCGTGAGCAAGCGTACCTATCAGCCGAACAACCGTCGTCGCCACAAGGTGCACGGTTTCCGCCTGCGCATGCGCACCCGCGCCGGCCGCGCGATCCTGTCGGCGCGCCGCCGCAAGGGCCGCAACAGCCTGGCGGTCTGAGCCGGGCTCCGGCGGACCTGAGGGCGTCGAGCAGCCGTGCTGCCGCGACCGGCACGCCTCACCGAGGCTGACGGATTCCGCGCGGCGGTGCGCTCCGGGCGCCGGGCAGGTTCGGCCACCCTGGTCGTGCACTGGCACGACCAAGGACCGGAACCGGCCCAGGTCGGGTTCGTCGTGAGCAAGGCAGTGGGCAACGCCGTGGTCCGGAACCGCGTGAAGCGACGTCTTCGTCATCTGACCCGGGAGCACCTCAGGGAGCTCCCGGGTCGTGGCGTGCTCGTGGTCCGTGCCCTGCCGGACGCGGCCACGGCCCGCCCGGCGCGGCTGGACGCCGACCTGGCGCACGGCTTGCGCCGGGTGCTGACTCCGCGGTCCGCGTCATGACGGTGCGGGTGGCACGGTCGTGAACCCGGTCAAGCTCCTGCTGATCGGGCTCCTGCGGCTCTACCGCACCTTCATCAGCCCGCTCTACGGGCAGGTGTGCCGCTACCACCCCACGTGTTCGGCGTACGCGCTCGACGCAGTGACCGAGTACGGCGCCCTCAAGGGCAGCTGGCTCGCCGTACGCCGTCTCTCCCGTTGTCACCCGTGGTCGCCGGGTGGCTACGACCCCGTTCCTCCCCGCGCGAATGCGGGTCCGACCTCTACACGAGGAGCTTGAGTGCTCGACTTCTTCGGTGCCATCGGCGGAGCCATCATGACCCCGCTCTACTACATCATCTCGGTGGTGCTGGTGGGCTTCCACAAGGTGCTGGGCACGTTCCTGGACCCGGAGGGTGGGTCCGCGTGGGCACTCTCCATCGTCGGACTGACGCTGGTGATCCGGGCGGCGCTGATCCCGCTGTTCGTGAAGCAGATCAAGTCGAGCCGGAACATGCAGCTCATCCAGCCCAAGGTCAAGGAGCTGCAGAAGAAGTACGGCCACGACCGCGAGCGTCTCGCGCAGGAGACGATGGCGCTCTACAAGGACTCGGGGACGAACCCGTTCGCCTCGTGCCTGCCGATCCTGCTGCAGATGCCGATCTTCTTCGCCCTCTTCCGCCTGATCGACCAGGCCGCCGACGGCAAGGCGCACGGCGTGCTGACCACCCAGCTCGCCGAGGACTTCGGTCAGGCGAAGATCTGGGGCGTCGTCCCGATCTCGGAGACGCTGACCGGCTCGTGGGGTGACCAGTGGTCCGTGGTGACCCTGGCCGCCTTCCTGGTGCTGGCGATGACGGCCACCACCTTCCTCACGCAGCGTCAGCTGATGAGCAAGAACATGCCGGCGGACGCACTCACCGGCCCCTACGCCCAGCAGCAGAAGATGCTGCTCATCGTGCTCCCGGTCGTCTTCGCCGTCGGTGGTATCGCGTTCCCGATCGGTGTGCTCCTCTACTGGACCACCTCGAACCTGTGGACGATGGGCCAGCAGTTCTACGTGATCCGCAACAACCCGGCGCCGGGCACACCTGCCGCAGTCGCCAAGGCGGAGCGGGACAAGGCCAAGGCGGCCAAGAAGGGCCACGTGGTCGACGGCGAGGTGCCCGGTGCGGTGGACGTGCAGGAGGCCCCCGAGGCCCCGCGTGCCGCGCCCCGTCAGCAGCCCAAGCGCCAGACCCGGTCCCAGCGCAAGAAGCGCTGATCCCACCCACAGCTGTCGGCGGGACGCCCGCCATCCACCACACGACGCAGGGAGAATCGCGTGACTGAGACCGAGAAGGAAGCGCAAGGCGGAGCCGGGGACGCTCCGGAGCCGCGCCTGAGCAAGGTCGACCGGTTGGAGCAGGAGGGCGACATCGCGGCCGACTACCTCGAGGAGCTCCTCGACATCGCCGACCTCGACGGGGACCTGGACATGGACGTGGAGGGTGACCGCGCGTCCGTCTCCATCGTCGGTGCCGACCTGTCGATGCTGGTCGGGCGGGACGGCGAGGTGCTGGAGGCCCTGCAGGAGCTGACCCGGCTGGCCGTCTACCGCGAGACCGGCGAGCGGTCGCGGCTGATGCTGGACATCTCCGGTTACCGCGAGGAGAAGCGGCGCGAGCTGGTGGCTCTGGCGGAGCGTCTGATCGCCCAGGTCAAGGAGACCGGTGAGCAGGTGGACCTGGAACCGATGAGCTCGTTCGAGCGCAAGGTCGTGCACGACGCGGTCAAGGCCGGCGGCCTGACCTCGGAGTCGGAGGGCGCTGAGCCCCGGCGGTACGTGGTGATCCTGCCCGGTGCCTGACGACGTTTCACGTGGAACCACGGGGCGACCCGTGGACCTGACCCCCCTCCCCGACCTGCCGGATCGGGTGAGGGGGGTCGTCCCGTCTGAGCGGCTGGGCCTGGTGACCGAGTACGCCCAGATGCTGGCCACGGACGGGGTCGTCCGTGGGCTTCTCGGTCCGCGGGAGGTGCCTCGCCTGTGGGACCGCCACATCCTCAACTGCGCCTGGCTCACCGAGCTCATCTCCGAGGGCCGCACGGTCTGCGACATCGGGTCCGGGGCGGGACTGCCGGGCATGGTCGTGGCGCTGCTCCGACCGGACCTCCAGGTCACGCTGGTGGAGCCCCTGCTGCGGCGCACCGTCTTCTTGGACGAGGTCGTGGAGTCGTTGGCGCTCGACAACGTCGAGGTGGTCCGCGGCCGCGCTGAGTCGCTGCACGGCAGCAGGCTCTTCGGTGTCGTGACCTCGCGGGCGGTGGCACCGCTGCCTCGCCTGCTGGACTGGTCGATGCCTCTGGTGGACGCCGGCGGCGAGCTGATCGCGCTCAAGGGCTCGTCGGTCGCCGACGAGATCTCCGCGAGTACCGCCGAGCTGCGCCGCCACCGCTGTGGTGAGCCGGAGGTCGTGCGTCTCGGTGGGGACGAGGACACGGTCCCCACGTATGCACTCCGGGTTTCCCGCGTGGATCCGGGGGCGCTACCGTTGCGCCCTGGCGGTAAGTCCCGTGGCGGGCGATCCGGTCGGCGCCCAGCTCGCAACCCGCGCTGGTCCTGACGAGACGGCACGGCGACTCCGCCGTGCGGGATGCTCTTCCGGGCCCGTGCCGTCGGCGGCGAAACGTGGCCCCGAGGATCACGTCGCACCAGCTGTCGCCCTTGGCGGCACCTATCGCAACCACAAGTGAGAGGGTCCCCCGTGACTGACGCAGAGCACCGGCAAGGGAATGACGGTGAAGAGTTTTCCACCGGCCCGGAGACCGCCTCTGAGCGTGAATCGGGTGGGTTATCCACTGGTTATCCACAGGCGCGGGAAAGCGACGCACAGGGGGACCAACCTCCCTCATCAGCCGGGGGTCATGAGGTTCCACGTGAAACACGTGCCTCGTCCACCCACTTGGTCGACGTGCTGGGATCCGTGCCTGCGGGCGCCATTCCGGCTGTCCCCTCTCCTCAGTTCTCTCACCAATCACCCGCGTCTGAGTTCGCCGGCAATGCTGTGACCCCCGCGCCCCCTGGTGCCGAGCCGACGGCTACGGGCCGAGTCGCGGCGGCTGCCGAGGACTCCGGTCCGGCCGCCGCCTCGCCAGTGCGGACTGAGTACGAGGCTGCGGCCGCGGCTAATCCGCCAGCGGAGACGCCTGTTTCACGCGAAACCGAGTCGGCTGTCCACGCCGGGGCCGGAGGGTCCGCAGCCGGGTCCTCCGCCATGCAGGCATCCGGCACCTCGGGCCAGGTTTCACGTGAAACCCCCGCCCCCGCCGCGGCTCAGGTTTCACGTGGAACGACGTACCGCACCGCTGGGCAGATCGCCGAGGGCGCCCCGGCCGACTTCGACAACACGACCCCACTGGCCAGGGCGGCCGAGCACGTGGTGCGGGCTCGCCACGGCGCGCTCGGCCGGTCCGCGCCGGCCCGCCCAGACGCCACCCGGGTGATGGTCGTCGCCAACCAGAAGGGTGGGGTGGGCAAGACCACCAGCACCGTCAACCTGGCCGCGGCCTTGGCCCAGCTGGGCAGCCGCGTCCTCGTGATCGACCTCGACCCCCAGGGGAACGCGTCCACGGCCCTGAACGTGGAGCACCGCCGTGGTGTGCCGTCCACCTACGACCTTCTGGTCGACAACGTGCCGATGGCCGACGTGGTCACCACCTGCCCGGACCTGGAGAACCTCTGGGTGGTCCCGGCCACCATCGACCTGGCGGGCGCCGAGATCGAGCTGGTCAGCGTAGTCGCCCGGGAGAACCGGCTCCGGCGGGCCATTCACGCCCATCCGTGGGTGGGCACCGCCGCGGAGGCCGGCGAGGAGCGCTTCGACTACGTGTTCGTGGACTGCCCGCCCTCGCTCGGGCTGCTCACGCTGAACGCCCTGGTGGCCGGGGACGAGATGATGATCCCGATCCAGGCGGAGTACTACGCCCTGGAGGGGCTGGGACAGCTCCTGGAGACCGTGGAGATGGTGCGCAAGCACCTGAACCCCGAGCTGGCGGTCTCCACCATCCTCCTCACCATGTACGACGGCCGCACGCGGTTGGCGGCCGGCGTGGCCGAGGAGGTACGCGAGCACTTCGGCTCCACCGTCCTCAAGACCATGGTGCCGCGCTCCGTACGGGTCTCGGAGGCACCGTCGTACGGGCAGACCGTGATGACCTACGATCCTGGTTCGCCGGGAGCCTTGTGCTACCTGGAAGCCGCCCGTGAGATCGCCAGCAAGGGAGCACCCCAGCGATGAGCAACCCGACCAAGCCGGTACGACGTGGACTGGGACGCGGTCTGGGCGCGTTGATCCCGACCGGGCCGCCGGTGGAGTCAGAGGCCGACGCCGGGACGGCCCGGGGCATGGCGCCCGGATCGGGTGAGGTCGCAGGCCCGGCGGGCGAGCTGGGACGTCACCTGGCCTCCGCGAGCGACGAGCCTCAGCGCTCGGAGGCCGTCCAGGGCGCAGGACGCGAGTCCGCCGGCGCTCCGGACTCCGCGGACCCGACCGCTACCCCCGCCGAGATGGTGGCGGGAGCCTACTTCCGCGAGATCCCGATCGAGCAGGTCAGGCCGAACCAGTGGCAGCCCCGCCAGGTGTTCGAGGAGGACGCGCTCGCCGAGCTCGTGCACTCCATCCGCGAGGTGGGTCTGCTCCAGCCCGTCGTGGTGCGGCCCGCTGACGAGGGTGGCTACGAGCTGATCATGGGCGAGCGCCGCTGGCGCGCCTCCCAGGAGGCCGGTCTGGAGAGGATCCCGGCCATCGTCCGGGAGACCGAGGACGGCGACATGCTCCGGGACGCCCTCCTGGAGAACCTGCACCGCTCGCAGCTCAACCCGCTGGAGGAGGCTGCCGCCTACGGACAGCTCCTGGAGGACTTCGGCTGCACGCACGAGGAGCTCGCACAGCGCATCGGACGCTCGCGTCCGCAGATCAGCAACACCCTGCGCCTGCTCAAGCTCAGTCCGGCGGTCCAGCGGCGCGTGGCAGCTGGTGTGCTCAGCGCCGGGCACGCCCGTGCCCTGCTGGCCGTCGAGGACGGCGACCTCCAGGACCGCCTGGCGGCACGGGTGGTGGCCGAAGGGATCAGCGTGCGCGCGCTCGAGGAGATCGTCGCTGTGGGCGACCACGGGCGTCCGGGTCGTGCTGCTCGGCGCAGCAAGCCGGTCGCTCCCGGCCTCACCGACCTTGCTGACCGCCTCGCTGACCGCTTCGAGACTCGGGTGAAGGTCGATCTGGGCAAGTCGAAGGGGAAGATCACCGTGGAGTTCGCCTCCATGGACGATCTGCGCCGGATCGTGGCCGTGATGGACCCCCGGAACACTGACGACCGGCCGATCTGAGTCGCTTTCTCGACTGAGCCACAAGTCGAGAAAGCGATAAGGGCATATGTCGACAAGTCGACATATGCCCTTCGTTGTTCCACGTGGAACAGCACCAGCCTCAGGAGTCAGTCGAGCCCTGACGCTTCTCGGCCGCCTTGGCGGCCTTCCGCCGCGCGCGGGCCCGGCGCTCCTCGGCGTCGATCGCCGCCGCCTCCTCCAAGGTGGGAGCGGAACCGCCGTGGCTGGCCGGCACCCACCAGGCGCCCGCCGGGCGCTCGGCGGCCGGGTGACGCTGGATCGTCTCGTCCAGCATCTTGCTCATCCGGGCGTGCAGCTCGGCGGTCTCGGTGACCGGGTCGGCACCTGAGACCGGCATCGGCTCGCCGACCGTGATCGTGATGCTGCGGCCCCGGGAGAAGTCCTTGGGGTGGCCCTTGGTGAAGATCCGCTGGGTGCCGAACAGGGTGACGGGGATGATCGGGACGCCGGCGGCCGACGCGATCCGCACCGCCCCGGTCTTGAACTCCTTGAGCTCCATGGCGCGGGAGATCGTCGCCTCCGGGAAGATGCCGACCAGCTCGCCCTCCCGCAGGTAGTCCACCGCCTGGTGGTAGGAGGCGATGCCGTCGCCGCGGTCGACGGGGATGTGGTGCATCGAGCGCATCACCGGGCCTCCGACGGGGTTGTCGAAGACCTCCTTCTTCGCCATGAAGCGCACCACCCGACGCCCGGCGAGGTGCGCGGGGAACCCGCCGTAGATGAAGTCCAGGTAGCCCACGTGGTTGAACGCCATCAGCGCGCCTCCCTGGCGCGGGATGTGCTCGACGCCCTGGATGTCGAACTTCTGTCCGAGCACCCGGAACACCGTCTTGGCGGTGAGGATGATCGGGGGGTAGGTGATGTCCCGCATGACAAGGCTCCTGGCTGTGAAGGTCGGACGGGAGGGTGCCGCGTCCGACGTCGAAGCCTAGAGCAGGGCTGCTCAGCGGCGGGTGGCCAGGAAGTCCGAGATCCGGCCGATGGCCTCCTCCAGCACCTCCGTGTCCGGGAGCGTGACCAGACGGAAGTGGTCCGGCGCGGGCCAGTTGAAGCCGGTCCCGTGGGTGACCAGGATCTTCTTGGCCCGGAGCAGGTCGATGACGAACTGCTGGTCGTCCTCGATCTGGTAGACCTCGGGATCCAGCCGGGGGAAGCAGTAGAGCGCCCCACGCGGCTTCACGTTGCTCACTCCCGGGATCTCGTTGAGCAGGCGGTGGGCCAGCATCGACTGCTCGTAGAACCGTCCGCCCGGACCGATGAGCTCCTCGATGGACTGGTAGCCGCCCAGCGCGGTCTGGATCGCGTGCTGAGCGGGCACGTTGGCGCACATGCGCATGTTGGCGATCAGCGTGAGGCCCTCGAGGAAGTCGGTGGCGACCTCCTTGGGCCCGGAGATCATCACCCACCCGGCCCGGTAGCCGCAGACGCGGTACGCCTTGGAGAGACCGCTGAAGGTCAGGGTCAGGACGTCGTTGCCGGCGTACGTCGCCACGTGGTGGTGCTGGGCGTCCTCGAAGAGGATCTTCTCGTAGATCTCGTCGGCGAAGATCACCAGCTCGTGCCGACGGGCGATGTCGACCAGGCCCTTGACCGTCGCCTCGCTGTAGACCGCACCCGTGGGGTTGTTCGGGTTGATGATCACCAGACCGTGCGTGTTCTCGGTGATCTTGGCCTCGATGTCGGCCAGGTCGGGGTTCCAGTCGTCGTCCTCGTCGCACCGGTAGTGCACCGGCGTGCCGCCCGACAGCGTGATCGCCCCGGTCCACAGCGGGTAGTCCGGCGCAGGCACCAGGATCTCGTTCCCGTCGTCGACGAACGCCTGGAGCACCATGGAGATCAGCTCGGAGACCCCGTTGCCAATGTAGACGTCGTCCACCCGCACGTCGCGCAGCCCGTGGGACTGGTAGTAGTTCATCACCGCGGTGCGCGCGGAGTAGATGCCCTGGGAGTCGCTGTAGCCCTGCGCCTCCGGCAGGTGGTGCACCATGTCCGCCACGATCGCCTCCGGCGCCTCGAAGCCGAACGGTGCGGTGTTGCCGATGTTCAGCTTGAGGATGCGATGCCCCTCCGCCTCGAGGCGCTGCGCCTCCACGAGGATCGGGCCGCGCACGTCGTACCGGACGTCCTTGAGCTTCTGGCTCTGCTTGATCTGGCGCACGAGACCCATCCTCTCAGGCCGCGCCACGTCCTAGCATGGGGATATCGAGCAGCCCAGGAGGTACGCCGATGTCCCGCAAGGTCGTGCGGTTGACCCTGGACCACCTTCCCCGCCTCGACGAGCACGTGCGCACCTGCCTGCGCTGGCAGCTGGACCCGGTGGCCAGGGGCCGTGTGGCACCGCCGGAACGGGCCGACGAGCTGAGTGCCTGGGTCTCGGAGGTGCTCCGGGAGTGGGGATCGTGCGGCCGGGTGGCGCTCAACGACGACGAGGTGGTCGGAGCAGTGCTCTACGCCCCTCCGGCGTTCCTGCCTGGGGGCCAGGACCTGCCGACCTGGCCGCCGACGCCGGACGCGGTGATGCTCGCCCAGCTCTACGTCACGCCCGAGGCGCGGGGCGGCGGCTGGGGACGGATGCTGGTGCAGGGACTCGCCCGGGACCTGGTGCAGCGGGAACAGGTGGCCCTCGAGGCCTTCGGTGACACCCGCGGGCTGGCCGACGACGGCACCGCGCGCGCCTGCGTGCTGCCGGCGGAGTTCCTCGGCGCGGTGGGCTTCAAGACACAACGGGCGCACAGCACCACCCCGCGGATGCGGATGGAGCTCCGGACCACACGCGCCTGGATGAGCGACGTGGAGCAGGCCCTGGAGCGCCTGGTGGGTGCTGTGCGCCCGGCGCTGAAGCCTCAGCAGGGCAGGAGCGTCAGATCAGGCCCTCGAGCTCCTTGAGGATCGCGGCCTTGGGACGGGCGCCCACGATGCTCTTCACGACCTCGCCGCCCTGGTAGACGTTGATCGTGGGGATGCCGGTGACGCGGTACGAGGCCGGGGTGACCGGGTTCTCGTCGACGTTCATCTTCAGGAAGGTCATCTTGTCGCCGTGGGCACCGGCGATCTCGTCCAGGATGGGTCCGACCTGGCGGCACGGACCGCACCACTCGGCCCAGAAGTCGACCAGGACCGGCTTGTCGGCCTTCAGCACCTGGGTCTCGAACTCGGCATCGGTCACGGCGGGCATGTTGGACATCTGATCCTCCTGAGGCTCAGCGGTACGGCGGTCTGTGACGTGCAGTGATCTGTGCCCTGTCAACACCGGGCGGGTGGGGCTTGTTCCCCGGCGGGAGGCCTCAGGCCTTCGCCGCCTCGACCTCCTCGACGGCCGCGGCGGCGGAGCCCGCGGTGTCGGCGGAGAGCTGGTCGAGCATGGCGACGTAGCGCTCGGCGTCCAGCGCGGCGGAGCAGCCGGTGCCGGCGGCGGTGATGGCCTGCCGGTAGTGGTGGTCGACCAGGTCGCCGGCCGCGAAGACGCCCGGCAGGTTCGTGGCCGTCGAGGGGTGCTTGACCAGCACGTAGCCGTCGTCGTCCAGGTCGACCTGACCGGTCAGCAGCTCGGAGCGCGGGTCGTGGCCGATCGCGATGAAGAGCCCGGTGACCGCCAGCGGCCGGAGCTCGCCGGTGACGGTGTCACGCAGGGTGAGCGACTCGACCCGGTCCTCGCCGTTGATCTCGGCGACCTCGGAGTTCCACACGATCTCCAGCTTGGGGTCGGCGAAGGCGCGCTCCTGCATGATCTTGGAGGCGCGCAGCTCGTCGCGGCGGTGGATCAGGTACACCTTCTGGCCGAACCGGGTGAGGAAGGTGGCCTCCTCGATCGCCGAGTCGCCCCCGCCCACGACGGCGATCGCCTGGTCGCGGAAGAAGAAGCCGTCGCAGGTGGCGCACCAGGAGACGCCGCGGCCCGAGAGCTCCTCCTCGCGGGGCAGGCCGAGCTTGCGGTAGCCGGAGCCGGTGGCCAGGATCACCGAGCGGGCGGTGTACGTCGCCTCGGCGGTCTTGACGACCTTCACGTCGCCGGTCAGGTCGACCTCGACCACGTCGTCGGCGATCAGCTCGGCGCCGAAGCGCTCCGCCTGGGCGCGCATCTCGTCCATCAGCGCCGGGCCCATGATCCCGTCGCGGAAGCCGGGGAAGTTCTCCACCTCGGTGGTGTTCATCAGGGCGCCGCCCGCGGTGACCGATCCCTCGAAGACCAGCGGCTCGAGCGCTGCGCGGGCCGCGTAGACCGCTGCGGTGTAGCCCGAGGGTCCGGAGCCGATGATGATGACGTTGCGGGTGGTGGTGGCGGTGTCGCTCATGGTCGGTGGAACTCCCTGCGTGGTCGGATCGGCAATGGGTGTGCGGATGCTAGAACCGATCCTAGGGGGGTGTTGTTCCCTGGTCCGGAGCCTCGGCGGGGAGGGTCGCCCGCCGGATCGGCGCCTCGTCGCCGCACACCACCACGAGCGCCTCCTGCCCCGCGGAGGTCGCGGGCCTCAGCACCAGCGCGGCGGGTCGCCCGTCGTACCGGATCTCGACCAGGCGGTCCCGCGGCCGGGTGGGCGAGGGCAGGCAGCCGGCGACGGCCAGCCGGCCGAGGACACCTGGGCTCGGCGCGGCGCTGCGCGCCCGGACCAGGTCCCGGACCAGGGAGGCGGGGTTCACCTCGGGGACCGGGAGCCCGAGGGTGTCCTGGCCCGGCGCCGGGGGTGCGTCGCCCCTCCGGGTCCCGTCGCTCGCAGCCCCCGGGGCGTCGTCGGCGGACGGCGCCTGGTTCGGGGCGGGAGACGGGGCGGGAGACGGGGAGATGCGCTCCTGCTCCCCGGCCGCCGACGTGTCGGCGCTCGAGGACGCCCCGTCGGGTCCGCCGGAGCCCAGGGGGCCCAGGGTGGTGCCCCACACCCCGCCGACGACCAGCACCGCGGCGGCCGCCGCGGCCGGCCAGACGAACCGGCGCGGCCGACGGGGCTCGGCCGCCTGCGAGCGCTGCGAGAGCTGGGAGGGCTGGGAGGGCTGGGAAGCGCGCGCGGCCCGGGAGCGCTCGAGCTCGGCCAGCGTCTCGTCCAGCCGGTCCGCCACCGGAGGGGGGATCGGCTCGGAGCCTCGCGCGGCGGCGAGCAGACGCCGTACGTCGTGCTCGGGGTCGCTCACCTGGTCACCTCGTCGTCGGCGCCGGGAGTCGGCGCGCTGGGCTCTGTGTCTGTGGACAGGACGGTGTCTGTGGATAGGACGGCGTCCGTGGGTAGGACGGACCGGGGCCCCGGCGGGTTCCCCAGCAGGTCGGCCAGGACCACCGCCAGCCGCCGCCGGCCGCGCGAGCAGCGCGACTTGACCGTCCCCTCGGCGCAGCCGAGCATGGTCGCGACCTCGGCCACCGGGAACCCCTCGAGGTCGACCAGCACGAGCGCGGCCCGCTGGTCCACCGGCAGGGTCGCCAGCGCGGCGTGGACCTGACGGCGCTGTTCCTCGTCGAGCACGGCGTCGGCGGGATCGACCGGCGCCGAGCCTCCGGGCGCGACGCCCAGCGGCACGACCCGGTCGGCGAGGTCGTCGGGGAGCGGGTCGGCGGCCCGCACCTTGGCCGCGCGCAGCCGGTCCAGGCACGCGTTGACGACCACCCGGTGCAGCCACGTGGTTACCGCCGACTCGCCGCGGAACGAGTCCGCCCGGCGGAAGGCGGAGACCAGGGCGTCCTGGAGGGCGTCGGCCGCGTCCTCGGGGTTGCCGGTGGTGCGCAGCGCGACCGCCCACAGCCGGTCGCGGTGCCGGGCGAAGAGCTGGCCGAACGCGTCGGGCTCGCCGGCGACGTGCGCAGCCAGCAGCTCCGCGTCGCTCGGCGACGGGCTCACCCGCTGACCACGACCTCGCGGATCTCCCCGCGGAAGTCGGAGTCGACCGGCGGCAGCGCGGTCAGCCAGACGGTGACGTACCGGGCCTGCTGCGCCTCGTCCAGCTCGACCGAGATGGTCTCCTCGTCAGTGCCCGAGCCGACCGGCTCCAGCCCGGAGACGTCGGTCGGGGCCTCCTCACCGAGGTAGACCTCGGCGCTCGTCGAGCCGCCGGAGACCGAGATCTCCACCAGCCGCACGTCCTTGACCGTGCCCAGGTCGAGGGTGAGGCCGACGCCGGACTTCAGCCCGCCCGGCCCGAACTGCTGGAGGTAGCTGCTGGTGATCCAGGAGGTGTTGGGGTCGCCGTCGACCGCGTACGGGACCAGCTCGGGGTTCTCGTCGCGCGGCGGGCTGCCCTCCGGGTCGAAGTCGGTGGCCGTGACCCCGTCGTGCGGGGTGACCTGGGCCGAGGGCGGTGCGCCGCTCGGCTCGTCCGGCTCCTCGTCGTCGCTGCCGGCGCCCCCGCCGCCCAGCTGGTAGGCGGCCACCACGGTGAGCAGGATCAGGGCGGAGAGGCCGATCACCCAGGCGAGCCGGAGCCAGCGGCGGCCGGGCTGCCGGGCCGGGGGGACGACCGGAAGGTGACCCGAGCTGCCGCCGCCGTGCGTGGCGCCGGGACCGGGGCCGGCGGAGGTGTCCCAGGGCCAGTACTCCGCGCCCTGGTCGGGTGCGGGCCGCGGCGCCCGGGGACGTCGTACGGGGGTGCCGTCCTCCGGGTCGGGCGCGAAGAGCGGGCGCGCCGCAGGCTCCTCCAGCGCGGGCGGGGGCGTGGGCGGGTTGCCGCGGGCGCGCAGCCACTCGACCTGCTCGTCGTCGTGGAAGACCGGCATCCCCGCCTCGGTGGGCAGGTCCGTGGTGCTGGACCGTGCCGGAGCGACGGGTGCGTGCCCGTTCGTGGAGACCTTGGCCGAGGCAGGCTCTGCCTTCTGCTGCCCCTCGACCTGCGGGGCCCCCTCGACCGGGAGCGTGGTGCTGCCGGTGGCGACGTCGCCCAGGAACTCCTCCAGCGCGTCGCGGACCCCGGCCGCGGTGTGCAGGTCGTGGGTGGGCCGGTGGCCCAGGTGGGACAGGGTGCGTCCGCCTCCGTTGCGCCCCTGCGGCCGGTGGCCGAGCACCTCGTCGCAGATCTGGTCCAGGGCGCGGGGGATGCCGGCCCGCACCTGCCGGGGCCGCAGCGGGTGCCCGTGCTCCCGCGGCGCAGGGGGCACCGAGGAGCCGTCCGGGCCGGGCCAGCGGCCGGTGAGCGCGGCATACAGGACCGCGACCAGGTCGCGCACGTCCTGCTCGCGCCGGTCTGCGGGCAGGCCGTGCAGGGCGGCGTCCACGGCGAAGCCGATGATGCGCACCTGACCGTTCTCGTCGACCAGCACGCTCTCGGGGTAGAGCCGCCCGTGCGCGCGGCCGGCGGAGTGGGCCACGGCCAGGGTGTCGGCGACCTCGGCGACCAGCCACGCGGCCTGCCGGGCCGGGAGCGGCCCCTCGTCGGCCAGCATGCTGTCCAGCGAGACCCCCTGGCCCCACTCGTTGACGACGTAGCAGAGACCGTCGTGCCGGTCGGCGTCCAGCACCCGGAGGTTGCGCCGGTCGACCAGCGCGGCGGAGCGCCGCGCTGCGGTCATCAGCGCCTCCGCGCGGTCGTCGTCGTCCGGGATCAGGTGGATCGCCACCTGGCGTCGGAGCACGGCGTCCTGGGCGCACCAGAACCACCCGCCCTCGCTCTCCCGGAGCAGGTCGACCATCTGGTAACGCTCGGCAAGGACGTCGCCGGCATGGAGCGAGGCGGCCACGGTCCTCCAGGAATGTCAGGTCAGCCAGGTGGTCTCAGGGTCATGGTACGGCGCGTTCAGCGCGCGCGCAGGCGTCGGCGGACCGTGTCCATCACCGGATCCACCAGCTCGGTCACCTCGCCCAGCCGGAGCACCCTGGCCAGGACCAGGAAGACCGCCACGTCGACCACGCCGACCACGCCGGCGCGGCCCACGGAGACCACCGGGTGCGGCTGCTCGCCGAGGCCGCCGAGGGCGAGCGCGGCGAGCCAGGCGGCCGCAGTGGAGAGCGCCACCACCAGGAGCAGCCGGGCGCCGAACCGCACCAGGCGGGCCACCTCCAGGCCGCCCACGCGCCGGCGCAGCACCGAGAAGCTCACGCTGGCGCCCACGACGTACGCCAAGCCATAGGCGGTGACCAGGGCGGGGACGGTGTCGCGCGGGGAGGCCTGCCCCACCAGCAGCACCGCGGCGGTGATGTTGACCGCCGCGAGGACGCACTGGATGAGGAAGACGGTGCGGGTCTGCTCCAGCGCGTAGAAGCCGCGGAGCGTGAAGTAGTGCACGGTGAAGAAGACCAGGCCGATGCCGAACAGGGAGATCGGCAGCACGTAGTTGTCGACGTCCGGGGCGCCCGCCCCCCAGCCGTACGCCGCGTTCGCCAGGTCGGGGGCCAGCACCGGCAGCAGCGCCGCGAACGGGACCACGATCGCCAGCGAGCTGCGCATCGTCGCGCTCAGCGTGCGGGCCAGGTGAGCGAGGTCGTGCTCCGCGGCGTACGCCGAGAGTCGCGGCAGGATCGCGGTGGCCAGGGAGACGGTGATGATCGCGTGCGGGACCATCGTGATCAGCATGCTGTTGGCGTAGACCGTCGGGCCGGTGCCGTCGCCGCCCCCGACCGTGCCGCTGGTGGCCAGGCGGGTGACCTGCCAGAAGGTGATCTGGTTGACCACGACGAACAGGATCGTCCAGATCGCCAGCTTCATCGTGTGGCCCAGTCCGGTGCCGCGGAAGTCGAACCGCGGGCGGTAGCTGAACCCGGCGGCCTTGAGGTACGGCAGCAGCACCAGCAGCTGGACCACGATGCCGGCGGTCGAGCCGAGGCCGAGCAGCAGCTCCTGACCGGTCGAGTAGGGCCCCACCTTCTCCGCGCCCTCGGCCGGGCCGTAGACGAACCAGTAGGTGACCAGCATCCCGATGGAGATGACGTTGTTGGCGATCGGCGCCCACATCATCGGGCCGAACGTGCCACGGGCGTTGAGCACCTGCCCGACCAGCACGAACATCCCGTAGAAGAAGACCTGCGGCAGGCAGAACCGGGCGAACGCGATGGCGGAGTCCCGCTGGGCCGCCATCGCCGGGTCGTCGAGGCGGGCGTCGAAGTAGAGGTCGACGATCCACGGCGCCGCCGCCACGAGCAGCACGCTCACCGCGCCCAGGAAGATCGCCGCCAGGGTGATGATCCGGCTGGTGTACGCCGCTCCCGCGTCCTCGTCGTGCTTCAGCGCGCGGACCAGCTGGGGCACCAGCACCGCGTTGAAGACACCGCCCGCGAGCAGGATGTAGAGGGCGTTGGGGATGGTGTTGGCGACGTTGAACAGGTCGGCGTGCAGCAGGCTGCCCAGGGTGGCGACCAGCAGGGCCGAGCGCAGGTAGCCCGAGATCCGGGAGAAGAGGGTGCCCGCGGCCATCACCGCGCTGTTGCGGGCGATGCTGCGGCGTTCGACGTCGGGGGGCGACTCGCTCACCCGCGGGCCTCCTGGGTCTCGGGCTCGGGGGCCGGGTCCTGGGTCTCGGGCTCATCGGGCTCGCCGCGCTCACCGGGCTCGCCGGGCTCCTCGAGCTCCTCGGCCTGCTCGCGCCGGGTGGCGCGGTTGCCGCGGGCCAGCCGGACGCCGATGGCTCCGAAGAGCAGCGCCGCGCCGGCGCCCATGATCACCCAGAGGATGCCGCTGACCTGCGAGGTGCGGACCGGGTAGCTGGCCACCGACCCGAGCGGGACACCCTCCTGGTCGGTGACCCGCAGGGTCAGTTCCTGCTTGCCCTCCCGGGTGGCGGTGGCCTGGAGTCGCATCCGGCGCCGGGACTGCGGCGCCAGGGTGAGCGGCTCCTGCTCCTCGATCAGCAGGCCGCCGGGGCTGCTGGCGGCGATCCGCACCGTGACCGAGACGTCGAGGTCGTTGACGATGGTGACGCCCAGGGTGCCGCGGTCGCTGGACAGGGTCGCCCGCAGCGGGGTCTCGATCCGGATCGACTCCAGCCGGTCGTCGAGCCAGTCGGTGGCGCGCACGGTGCGCTGGCGCCAGGTGCCGGCATCGCGCCGGGCGAAGTAGGAGAGGCTGGGCAGCGCGGCCTCGAGCACCGAGGAGACCAGGGGCGAGGGGCGGCTGAGCACGCCCTCGAGCAGCCGGGCGCGCTCGAGCTGCTCCTCGACCACCGAGATGCTGGCGCCCGGCAGCAGCGCCTCGCGCTGGGCGTCGGTCCACACCAACGCGTCGTCGGGCAGGGACTGCCCCGGCGCGGGGCTGCTCAGCGGCGCGGTGAGCGCCTCGGCGCCGATCACGTCGCTCAAGGGGCGGAGCTTGAGCAGGCCCCGGACGAAGGTGGAGTAGAGCTGCTCGGAGCCGGTGGCGGGGTCCCAGCTCGGGGGCGGGGCGATCACCAGGGGCGAGCGGTCGTCGACGAGCATCTGCAGGGCCGCCTCGCTCACCACCCGCTGGCGCACCGCGATGGCGCCGGACGCGCGTTCCGGTCCCGGCCCCCCGGCGGCGATCCCGGAGGAGCTGGTGGCGAAGGTGCGGTCGAGGATGCGTCCCGTGCTGGGCGTCTGGCCCAGCGGGTCCTGGAGCGCCCGGTCGCTGAGCAGGATCCCGGTCTCCGGGGTGGTGGCGGCGATCGCCTCCGGCGACAGCCAGCCGTCCGGCGGGGCGAGCACCGGGGTGGCGCTGATCCCCAGCTCGGCGAGCACCTGGTCGGAGTGCGTGCGGGCGAGCGCGAGGAGCTCGGGCGCGCGCTCCTGGAGCGCCGAGGCGTCGACGTCGCCGTACGGCAGGGCGAGCACGGGGTGCTGGCTCATCTCCGCCTTGAACAGCTCGAGCCACCCCTGGGCCGCGGCGGCTGCCGCCACCTGCTGCGGGCTCGGTTCCTTGGCCGGCTCGCCGTCCTCGGGCTCGGGGACGGACTGGGTGGGGTCGGTGGGCGGCGGGGCGGGGGTCTCCCCGTCGGTCCCGGCGGCACCGCCGGAGTCGTCGGTCTCGCCCTCGGAGCCGTCGCCGGAGTCGTCTCCGCCCTCCTCGGCCGTCGCGTCGGGGAGCGGGGCGGTGCTGGCCGGCGGGTTGCCCGCGGCCAGCTTCATCACCGCGTGCGGCACGGCCGGGTCGAGCAGCCACGTCACCGGCCGGTCGCCGGCCGCCTGGCCGGCCTCCAGCAGGTTGCGCAGCCGGCCGCCGGGACCGAGCAGCTTGGCCCACGCGGCCGGTCGGGCGATCCGGCCCGCGGGGGTGTGCTGGATCGGGGCCCGCAGCGGCAGGATCACCGCGGCGTCCAGCCGGGGGCGGCGGTCGGTGACGACCGGCAGGAACGTGCGGGCCCGGCCGTCGGCGGACCCGTCGCGGACCTGGGTCTCGGTCTGGCCGATGGCGTGCACGCCCGCCCAGTAGACGCCGTCCCCGCCGGCCAGCGAGCCCGGCGGCACCAGCACGGTGAACTCCGCGGACTCCCCGGGCGCGAGCTGGGGGATCGTCTGGAAGGTGCCGGGGTCGACGATGCGCGGGCCGAGGACCTCCTCCTCGGGCATGGTCGCGGCCAGCGCCAGCGTGGGGGAGTCGAGGATCGGGGTGAGGGAGTGGAAGGCGTGCACGTTGATCGTCGTCCACACCTCACGGCTGCTGTTGGTGACCGTCCCGGAGATCTGCACGAGGTCGTCGGCCGCCGGCACCGAGGGGGTGAGCTCGGTGATCTCCATCTGCAGCGGGTCGGCCCCGTCGTCGGGGGCCGCGGAGGCCGAGGGCGCCGCCCAGGAGCCGAGCGGGACGCTCGCGACCAGCATCAGCAGGGCCGCCGCGAGGCTCGCCCGGGCCCGGAGGGCGGACGGGAGCGGTCGACGGCGAAGCACCCCATGACTCTAGTGCGCCTAGACTCGTTCCTCGTGTCCGACGCCCCTCCCCTTCCCCCGTTGAGCATGGCCCAGGTGCAGCAGGCGGTCGCCGCCGAGCTGGACCGGATCGGTGCCGTCATCAATGAGCTGGGCGCTCGCTTCGCCGGCGCCGGGCACGAGCTCTACCTGGTCGGCGGGCCGGTCCGCGACGCCATGCTCGGCCGCCTCCAGAACGACCTGGACTTCACCACGGACGCCCGACCGGAGCAGACCGAGCGGCTGCTCAAGGGCTGGGCGGACGCCGTGTGGGACATGGGCCGCGCGTTCGGCACGATCGGCTGCCGCAAGGGCGAGTGGCAGGTGGAGATCACCACCTTCCGCTCCGAGACCTACGACCCGAGCTCCCGCAAGCCCGACGTGGACTTCGGCGACTCCCTCGCCGGTGACCTGGGACGACGCGACTTCACGGTCAACGCGATGGCGGTGAGCATCCCCGACCGCCGCTTCGAGGACCCGTACGGCGGGGTGGTCGACCTCGCGCACCGGGTGCTGCGTACGCCGGGGCGCCCGGAGGACTCCTTCTCCGACGACCCGCTGCGGATGATGCGTGCGGCCCGGTTCTCCGCCCAGCTCGGTTTCACGGTCGCCCCCGAGGTGGTCGAGGCGATGCGGGCGATGGCGGGGCGGATCGAGATCATCTCCGCCGAGCGGGTCCGCGACGAGCTGGTCAAGCTGGTCTGCGCGCCGTTCCCGCGCCGTGGGCTGACCCTGCTGGTCGAGACCGGCCTGGCCGACCACGTGCTGCCCGAGCTGCCGGCGCTGGCGCTGGAGAGTGACGAGCACCACCGGCACAAGGACGTCTACGAGCACACCCTCACGGTGCTGGAGCAGGCGATCGAGATGGAGGAGCGGCTCACGCCCGACGGCGAGCCGCCGCGCCCGGACTTCGTCTCCCGGTTCGCCGCGCTCATGCACGACGTGGGCAAGCCCCGGACCCGCAAGTTCGTCGGCGACGGCACGGTCACCTTCCACCACCACGACGTGGTCGGCGCCAAGATCACCCGGAAGCGGATGAAGGCGCTGCGGTTCTCCAACGACGAGATCGAGGCAGTCAGCAAGCTGGTCGAGCTGCACCTGCGCTTCCACGGCTACGGCTCCGGGGAGTGGACCGACTCCGCCGTACGCCGCTACGTCCGCGACGCAGGCGACCAGCTGGAGCGGCTGCACATCCTCACCCGCGCCGACTGCACCACCCGCAACGCCCGCAAGGCGGCGCGGCTGCGGCGTACCTACGACGACCTGGAGGCGCGGATCGAGCGGCTCTCCGAGGAGGAGGAGCTCGCCTCCATCCGTCCCGACCTCGACGGGACGCAGATCATGGAGATCCTCGGCATCGGCCCCGGTCGCGAGGTCGGCGAGGCCTACAAGTTCCTGCTCGAGCTCCGGATGGACGAGGGCCCCCAGGACGAGGAGGCGGCGCGGGCCGCGCTGCTGGCCTGGTGGGGGCAGCGCCAGGCCTGACCCTGCTGGTGGGCTGCTTGGTCCTCACGAATCCCCGCACAGCCGGGGATTCCCGGACTTAGTGACGCATACGACCCGTGCCAACCACGTGGAACCAGTACGAAGTTCACGCCGAGCCTCCCTCGGCCCCTGCCGCCGTACGCCGCGTACGCCGCCGCGGCCGCTCCGGACACGCCTCGCGCGCTGCCCACCCGTCCTCTAGATTGCCCGGATGACGACGTCCAGCGCAGACCAGGTCGAGCCCCTCCTCGAGCAGACGATCGACGTGCGGGCCACGCCCGACCGGGTCTGGGCGCTGGTCTCCGACCTGCCCCGGATGTCGCGGTGGAGCCCGCAGGTGGTCCGGAGCATCCTGCGCGGCGGACGCCCAGTGCGGCTGGGCAGCCGGATGGTCAACGTCAACCGGCGCGGCCTGCTGGTCTGGCCGACCCAGGCGAAGGTCGTGCGGTTCGAGCCGACCCGGGAGATCGCGTTCAAGATCAAGGAGAACGGCACCACGTGGTCCTTCACCCTCGAGCCGGCGGCCGGGGTCGACGGCACGGAGGCCGACGGCACCCGAATCGTCCAGCGGCGCGAGGCGCAGCAGGGCACCAGCGACCTCTCCCGGAAGCTGGTCGACCGGTTCATGGGCGGCCAGGTCACCTTCCAGGACGAGCTGCGCGCGGGCATGCGGCAGACGCTGGCGCGGATCAAGGCCGAGGCCGAGGCGGTGCCCGGGCGCTGACCGGGGCCTGCGGGCGTCAGTCCCGGTCTGGTCTCGCGAAGGTCTCGCCCTCCACCGCCGTCCGCACGGCGTCCAGCGCGGTCCGGGGACCGACCCCGATCGCCTGGGCGCGGGCCAGGAAGTCTCGGGTCAGCTGGCGGAGCACCGCATCCGGGCCGGGCGTCACGGCGTCGGCGACCCGGGTGCCGGCTCCCCGACGGGAGACGACCAGCCCTTGGGTCTCCAGCTCTGCGTAGGCCCGGCCCACCGTGCCGACCGCCAACCCGAGGTCGCCTGCGAGCTGGCGCAGCGGGGGCAACCGGTCACCCGCCCGCAGGATCCCCGCCCGGATCAGGTCCTCCAGCTGCCGGCGCACCTGCTCGTACGGCGGTGTCGGGTCCCGCGGGTCGACCTGGAGAGCCGCGTCAGGCACGCGCGGTCTCCTGCTCCCGGACGACCGGCCGAGGAGCGGGCGGTGTGAGCAGCGCGACCAGCGAGGCGACGAGCGCGACGAGGGCGAGCGCCCCCACGGCCAGCGCCAGGCAGCCGACGGCTCCCCACCCCGGCCGGGGGCAGGCGTGCTGGAGCAGCGTGGTGCCGGCCACCAGGGCGAGGCCGATCATCGGCGCGGAGACGACCACCCCGAGAGCTCCCACGATCGCCTGCATCGACGTACGTCGGTGGTGGTCGGCCTCGGCCGGTGTCCCGCCGAGGGGGCGGCGGGTGACCTGCCATGCCGCCGCGGCTGCCACGGCGAGCGCCACCGCGACGCCCAGGGCGTAGGGCACCACGTAGAAGGACCCGGGGTAGGGGCTCCGTGTGGACGACACGGCGGCCGTGCAGGCGGCCCACAGCGCCCGGCCGTCCCGGCCCATGTCGTCTGCCGAGGCGGTGAGCCAGGTGAAGCTGCACAGGGCCGCCGCGCAGACGCCGAGCCCGGCCACGAGCCGGGTCAGCCCCGGGGGCAGGAAGTCACGGACCCGGCGCGGTCGCAGGTCGGCGGTGCGTGGACCGGCGTCGAAGCGCGGCCGGACGACCAGCTCGCCGAGCACGGCCGCGAGGAGGGTGGCCAGCCCGAAGAGGATCGGCGCGTGGATGGCGTCGACCCATAGACCCGGGGAGGGCACGATCCCGCCGTCGGACAGCTGGCTGACGGCCAGAGCGGCGCCGAGGAGGATGCCCGTCCCGCGCACCAGCGCCACCAGCCGCGCCTCGCGCCCCAGTCGGCGGGCGCCGCGTCGGCGTACCAGCAGGCCCAGCAGGAGCAGCGGGACCAGGAGCAGGCCGAGGCCGAGGACCAGCTCGAGCGGCCCAGGCAGCAGCGGGGCGAGCTCGTCGTTTTGTGCCAAGGACATGGCACAAAAGATGGCAGTGGTGGCAACTTGTGTCAAGGACTCGACACAAGTGTCTCCCGCCTCGCCGGCCGGCACCACGCGGTCGCGTGCGACCAGGAGCGGCGATGACGTCCCGAAGGTCGGAGCGCGCGCGAACGACGAGGACCCGCCAACCCCCAGGGCTGACGGGTCCTCGTCGTACGTCGGGCTAGGTCACTCGCCGCGGATGAACGCCTCGAGCTGGGTGCGACCCTCCTCGTCGGGGATCTGCACCGGCGGGGACTTCATCAGGTAGGCCGAGGCCGGGATGATCGGGCCGCCGATGCCGCGGTCCTTGGCGATCTTCGCCGCACGGACGGCGTCGATGATGATGCCGGCCGAGTTGGGGGAGTCCCAGACCTCGAGCTTGTACTCCAGGTTGAGCGGCACGTCGCCGAACGCGCGACCCTCGAGCCGCACGTAGGCCCACTTGCGGTCGTCGAGCCAGGCCACGTAGTCCGACGGGCCGATGTGCACGTTGCGGTCGTCCGCGGTCGCGCCGGCGAGCGGGCCCTCCAGGTTGGAGGTGACGGCCTGGGTCTTGGAGATCTTCTTGGACTCCAGGCGCTCACGCTCGAGCATGTTCTTGAAGTCCATGTTGCCGCCGACGTTGAGCTGGTAGGTGCGGTCCAGCGTGACGCCGCGGTCCTCGAACAGCTTGGCCATCACCCGGTGGGTGATGGTGGCGCCGACCTGGGACTTGATGTCGTCGCCGACGATCGGGACGCCGGCGTCCTCGAACTTCTTGGCCCACTCGGGGTCCGAGGCGATGAAGACGGGCAGCGCGTTGACGAAGGCCACGCCGGCGTCGATCGCGCACTGGGCGTAGAACTTGTCGGCCTGCTCCGAGCCCACGGGCAGGTAGGAGACCAGGACGTCGACCTGGGCGTCCTTGAGCACCTTGACCACGTCGACCGGCTCGGCGGCGGACTCCTCGATGGTCATCCGGTAGTACTTGCCCAGACCGTCCATCGTCGGGCCGCGCTGCACCTCGACACCGAGGGTGGGGACGTCGGAGATCTTGATGGTGTTGTTCTCCGAGGCGCCGATGGCCTCGGACAGGTCCTTGCCGACCTTCTTGTCGTCGACGTCGAACGCCGCGACGAACTCGACGTCCTTGACGTGGTAGTCACCGAAGACGACGTGCATCAGACCCGGGACGGTGCCCTCGGGGTCGGCGTCCTTGTAGTACTCCACGCCCTGCACGAGCGACGTGGCGCAGTTGCCCACGCCCACGATTGCCACGCGTACCGAACCCATGGGCTTTCCTCTTTCCTGGTGCGACCGCTTGGTGCGATCTGGTGATGACGCTTCTGTGTGACCGGGCGGCCGTGTCAGTGCTGGTCCCCGGTGGCTGGCTCGGAGAGCGGGGCGGTGCTGTTGCCGTGCCCGTCCCGCTCGGCCTCGATCAGGCTGGAGAGCCACCTGACCTCCCGCTCGACCGACTCGACCCCGTGGCGCTGGAGCTCCGCGGCGTACCGGTCGACTTCCTTCTGGGTGCGCGCCAGGTCGGTCTGCACCCTCTCCAACCGCTCCTGGAGGCGGGTACGACGTCCTTCGAGGACGCGCAGCCGGATCTCCATGTCGGTGGAGGAGAAGAATGCGAACCGGATGTCGAAGGTGTCGTCCTCCCAAGCCGCGGGGCCGACCTCCGACATCAGGCGCTCGAACTCCTGGTGGCCGGCCTCGGTGACCCGGTAGACGATGCGCGGCCGACGGGTGACCGGTGCGGGCACCGTGTCGACCTCCTCGATCAGCGAGGCGCGGAGCATCTTCTTCAGGGCCGGGTAGAGGGAACCGTAGGAGAGCACTCGGCCCCAGCCGAGCATCAGGTTCAGCCGCTTGCGGAGCTCGTAGCCGTGCATGGGTCCCTCGTGCAGCAGTCCGAGGACTGCCAGCTCGATGGTCTCTCCACGACGTGCCACGCGACCTATCGTAGCGATATATCCGTCCTGCGTGAACCCGGGCCGGCGACACGGCTGGTCCGCAGCCCGCGGGTGACCTGGGTCTCGGGAGGTCGCCGGGAAATCCGACCGTCCGGCGCTCCCGCACTACCCTGGCCGCGTGACTCAGTCCCGCAGGAAGCCCGGCCCGGCCGTCACCAAGCGCCCGGTCAAGACGAAGTCGACCCCGAAGCAGAAGCTCAAGAAGGTCGCCCTCTGGCTCGGACTCGCAGGCCTGGTCGGCTGCCTCGTCGCCGTCGGAAGCTTCGTGGTCGCCTACCAGACCATCGAGATCCCGGACGCCAACGAGGAGTTCAAGACCCAGACCTCGTTCGTCTACTACGCCGACGGCGAGCGCGAGGTCGGCCAGTACGCCCGGCAGAACCGGGTCTCGATCCCGCTCAAGGACGTGCCCAAGCGCGTCCAGGACGCGGTGGTCGCGGCCGAGAACAAGTCGTTCTGGAAGGACCGGGGGATCGACCCCAAGGGCATCGTGCGGGCCGCGTTCTCCAACGCGCGCGCCGGGGAGACCACCCAGGGCGCCTCCACGATCACCCAGCAGTACGTGAAGATCCTGTACCTGACCTCCGAGCGCAAGCTCAGCCGCAAGGTCAAGGAGGCGATCCTCTCGCTGAAGATCCAGCGCGAGATGAGCAAGCAGGAGATCCTCGAGGGCTACCTCAACACCATCTACTTCGGCCGCGGCGCCTACGGCATCCAGGCCGCCTCCGAGGCGTACTTCAACAAGGGCGCCAAGCGGCTCAAGCTGCGTGAGGCCGCCTTCCTGGCCAGCGTGCTTAACAGCCCGTCGGCCTACGACCCCGCCAACGGCGAGGAGGCGGAGGCGGCGGTCACCCGCCGCTACGAGTACACGCTGGGCCGGATGGCCGACGACGGCTACATCACCCAGGAGAAGGCGGAGACCGCAGCCAAGCGGCTGCCGAAGTTCCCCAAGCAGGAGGCGCAGAGCGCGTACGGCGGGCAGAAGGGGCACATGCTCAAGCTCGTGCGCGACGAGCTGCTCCGGCTCGGCTACACCGAGACCCAGATCGACGGCGGCGGCCTGCGGGTCACCACCACCTTCGACCCGGAGATGATGGCGAGCCTCCAGGAGGCGGTCAACGAGCAGCGCCCCGAGGGCTTCGGCGACCAGCAGCTGCACATCGGCGCCGCCACGGTCGAGCCCGGCACCGGGGCGCTCAAGGCGTTCTACGGCGGCCAGGACTACCTCGACTCCCAGATCAACTGGGCCGCGACCGGGGGCATGGCCGGCTCGACGATGAAGGCCTTCACCATCGCCACCGCGATCAAGGAGGGCTTCTCCCTCGAGGACCGCTTCCAGGGCTACTCGCCGTACACCTTCCCCGACGGGACCACCAAGGTCTACAACGCCGGTGAGGGCGCCACCGACCTCGGCTCCTCGGTCTCGATGGTGACCGCCGCGGAGAACTCGACCAACACCGCGTTCGTCGACATGAGCGCGGCGATGGACGACGGGCCGCGCAAGATCCACGACCTCGCCGTGGCCGCGGGTCTCCCGCCCCAGGAGCCGAAGGAGAAGTTCCCCGGCATCCCGGCGCGCTCGGTCGACCTGCTCCCCGGAGACGCGCTGATCACCCTGGGCAAGGCCCGGGTCAGCCCGATCAACATGGCCAACGCCTACGCCACCTTCGCCAACGGCGGCGAGCGGGCCGACGTGCACGTGGTGCAGAAGGTCGTCGAGGCCAACGGCGAGACGACCTACACGCGCGACGACTCCACCCGCCGGGTGGTCGACGAGGACGTCAACGCCGACACGGTCTACGCGCTCGAGGAGGTCGTGCAGGACGGTTCGGGGCGGGCCGCCCAGATCGGCCGGCCGGTCGCCGGCAAGACCGGCACCGCGACCAACGACAAGGACCAGGTCTCGTCGTCCTGGTTCGTCGGCTTCACCCCGCAGCTGTCCACCGCGGTGATGTACGTCCGGGGCGACGGCGACGACCAGCTCGACGACTGGTTGCCCTCCTTCTTCGGCGGGACCTATCCCGCGCAGACCTGGCACGCCATCATGGAGCGCGTGACCGAAGGCATGGAGATCGAGGAGTTCCCGGACCCGGTCTTCCTCGACGGCGACGCGCCGGCCGACGGCTACGAATACGTGCCCCCGCCGGCGCCCGCGCCGAAGCCCCAGCCGAAGCCGAAGCCGAAGCCGAGCACGAAGCCGGTGCCGACCAAGGAGCCGACGCCGAGCCAGGAGCCGACCCCGACCCCACCGGTCGAGCCGCCCGCGCCGCCGGAGCCGCCGGCGCCGCCCGCACCGCCGCCCCCGCCGGTCCCGCCGGTGCCCCCGGTGCCGACGCCGACCGTTCCCGTCCCTCCGCCTCCCCCGCCCCCGGCCGGCTGAGCGGGCCGGGCCGATGAGGGAGGAGTCGGGCCCGGAGATCTCCGGGTGGGTGGACCCGACACGGGACGACGCGGTGGTCGCGTCGCTCTCGGAGGGGATCGGCGGTCCGGTGGGCACCCGCGCGAGCGGGCACCCGTGGTGGACGCCGGTGCGCGTGCTGCTGGCGCTGGCCGCCCTGGCCATGGCCCTGGGGATGGTCACCAAGTCCGCCTGCGCCGACACCGACTGGCAGGACATGGACGTACGGACCAGCGCCATGTGCTACTCCGACATGCCCTACCTCTACATCGGGCGCGGCTTCGCCGAGCGGCACTGGCCCTACACCGGCGACGAGGCGGTGCGCTCCGAGTTCGAGGTGATGGAGTACCCGACCGGCATCTCCTACTGGGCCTGGGGCACCAGCTACGTCACCTGGTGGCTCAGCGGCTCACCGGCCGACGACGAGCCCGGACGGGACCTGCCTGCGGAGGGAACCCTGTTCGTCGCGGTCAACGCGGTGGGCTTCACCCTGATCGTGCTGATCTCCACCTGGCTGCTGGCGGGGGTCAACCGGGTCCGGCTCGGCAGCGGACGGATCCTGCGCCGGCCCTGGGACGCGGCGGGGTTCGCGATCGCCCCGGCCTTGGTGCTGACCGGCCTGGTCAACTGGGACCTGCTGGCCATCGGGTTCGTGGCCGGAGCGCTCTGGGCCTGGTCGCGGGACCGGCCGATCCTCACCGGCGTGATGATCGGGCTCGGCACGGCCGCCAAGCTCTACCCGCTCTTCCTGCTGGGCGGGGTGCTCGTGCTCTGCCTGCGCGGACGGCGCTGGGCCCCGCTGGGCTATGCCTCCGCCGCGACGGTCCTCTCCTGGGTCGTCGCCCAGGTCCCGGCCTGGGTCACCGGCCCGGACCAGTGGCAGGTCTTCTGGCACTTCAACAGCGAGCGCACGGCCGACCTCGGGTCGCTGTGGCTGGTGGCCCAGCAGATGACCGACGCGACGATCACCGCCGACACGATCAACCTGTGGTCGTGGGCCTTCTTCCTCGGCTGGTGCCTGGCGGTCGCCCTGGTGGGGCTGCTCGCACCCAGGCCGCCCCGGTTCGCCCAGCTCGGGTTCCTGATCATCGCGGGCTTCCTGCTGGTCAACAAGGTCTACTCGCCCCAGTACGTGCTGTGGCTGCTCCCGCTCGCGGCGCTGGCCCGCCCGCGGTGGCGCGACCTGCTGATCTGGCAGGCCGGCGAGCTGATCTACTTCGCCTCCGTCTGGTGGTACCTCGACGGCCGGCTGGACCCCGGCGCGGGCGACGACCCCGTCGCCTACTGGGTCACGACCGTGGTCCGGGTGCTGGCGCAGCTCTACCTGGTCGCGGTGGTCACCCGCGACGTGCTGCGTCCCGAGCACGACCCCGTGCCCCGGGACCCGGACGATCGGGGCGGACCGGGTCCGCAGGAGCCGGACCCAGAGCCTCAGACCACCTCGACCCGGTCGAACCAGGTCGCGGTGTAGCGGACCCGGACGTCGATCCGGTCGCCCACCTCGGGCACCCGGGCGCCCGCCGGCAGGAAGAGCATCGAGGCCTGCATGTGCGGGGGCTCGGCGAAGAGCCGCTGCTTGCCGTCGATCGAGAACGGCGAGCGCACGAAGCCGACCGCGTCCAGGCCGCCCCGGGCCAGGGTGGCCGCCCGGGCCTTCAGCGACTGGTCGCCGGTCGGCGCCTCGAGCCCGATGCCGTGCGCGGTCCCCCCGCTGACCACCAGCAGGTGGCCGGCCTTGGGCGCGGTCCGGGAGCGGTAGCCGAAGACGTCGCCGCGCTCGACCGGGTGCACGTCGAGGACCGTCGAGGTGACCCGGAGGGCGTCGCGGGCCCCGAGCCACAGGTCGGTGCCGATCCGCGGGCGGATCTCGAAGTCGCCGTACGACGAGCGCAGCCGGTCCAGCTCATCGGACGTCAGGTGGCTGACCCACAGGGTGCGGCTGGGCAGGCCTGCCGAGACCATGTCGGTGGCCAGGCGCTGCACCTGCGCGAGGTGCGAGCCCTGGGCCAGCGGCAGGTGCAGGGCCACCCCCTCGAGGGTGCCGCGGGAGGTCAGGCCGCCGAGCTCGCGCAGCTGGCGCCCGGTCATCCCGTGCCGCAGCATCGAGGTGACCAGCTCCAGGACGTAGCGGGCGTCCGGCTGCCGCTCCAGGAGCGCGGCCAGGTCCTCGGGGCGGCTGACGGTGTGCACCACCCGGCTCGCGATCGCCGGGTCGACCTCGAGCGCGGCCCCGAAGGGACGCCACGGGGTGAGCACGAGGAGGCTCCCGTCGAACCGGGAGGCGACCTCGGGCAGCTCCTCGTAGGTGCCGACGGCGAGCGTGTCCGCCGTCTTCTCGCTGCCAGGGGCGTCCGACCGGTGGTCGGCCAGCCACTGCGCGCGCCGGGCCAGCCGGCCCAGGCCGAAGCCGTAGCCGTTGCCCTTGACCACCGGGACCAGGCCCGGGGTGCGGTCGGCGACCGCGCGCAGGTGCTCGCGCCAGCGGTCGCCGTCGACGGTGAGGTCCAGGCTCATCCGCGCCTCTTCATGTAGAGATCGAACGCCTTGTAGATCGCCTTGTTGATCGGCAGGTCCCACTCCCCGGCGTACTCCACGGCCTCGCCGCCGGTGCCGACCTTGAACTGGATCAGGCCCACGTGCGGGTCCTCGGAGTCGAGGGTGTCGGTGATGCCGCGCATGTCGTAGACCTCGGCGCCGGCGGCCAGCGCGTCGCGGATCATCGCCCACTGGATCGCGTTGGAGCCGCGCACGTCGCGCTTCTCGGTCGAGGAGGCGCCGTAGGAGTACCAGACGTGGGTGCCGACCCGGATCGAGATCGTGGCGGCCACCAGGTCGCCCTCGTGCCGGGCCAGGTGCAGCACGATCCGGTCGGGCTCCTCGGCCGAGAGCGCCTCGACCATGGTCCGGAAGTAGGAGAGCGGCCGCGGGGTGAAGTGGTCGCGCTCAGCGGTGTGCGCGTACAGCGCGTGGAAGGCCTCCAGGTCGGCGGCGGTCCCGCGGACCACCTCGACCCCGGCCTTGTCGGCCTTCTTGATGTTGCGGCGCCACAGCTGGTTCATCCCCTTGAGCACCTCCTCCTCGGTGCGCGGGCGGCCGTCGGCCACCAGCGGGAGGTGGAAGTTGTACTGGGGCTGCCCGGCGGCGAAGCCGCCCTCGACCGCCTGCGGCACCCAGCCGAGCTCGTGCAGCTGGGAGACGACGCGGGCGCCCTCCTGCGAGCGCTCCAGCGGCACCAGGTCGTCGAGACGGCGTACGGCGGCATCGGCGATGCCCTCCTTGACGCTCGCCGCCGACCAGCGGCGGGTGACCACCGGCGGACCCATCCGCACCCCGAAGGCGCCGGAGCGCTTGAGGTGGGCGGTCAGCGGGGTCAGCCAGCGGGCCAGGTCCTGGTCGCCCCAGTCGATCACCGGGCCCTCGGGCAGGTAGGCCAGGTAGCGCTTGACCTTCGGCAGCTGCCGGTAGAGCACCAGCGCGGCGCCGACCATCTGCTCGCCCGTCCCGCCGTCGGCGGCCGGGGCGAACCAGCCCAGCGACTCGTGGCGCCACTCGGACTTCACCGCTCCCCACGCCGGGGTCTGCAGGAAGGAGGCGGAGGACCGGGAGCGGAGGAAGTCCAGGTGCTCCTCCGCGCTGACCACGCGCACGGCCAGTGGGGTCACAGGGACGGCGACTGGTGCGGAGCTGGGATGAGACACGCGTCGAGGCTACCCGCGCTCAGAGGCGCTCGCGGAGCCAGGCGGCGTCGGCCACGTGCTGCTGCGCGTCGCCGGGAGTCTCCAGCACCACCGGCGCCCCGGCGTCGCGGACCACCGCGGCCAGCAGGTCCGGGTCGACCCGGCCCGCGCCCAGGTTGGCGTGCCGGTCGGCGCCGGAGTCGAAGTCGTCGCGGCTGTCGTTGCAGTGCACCAGGTCGATCCGGCCGGTGATGGCCAGCACGTCGGCCACGACCGTCTCCAGGTCGTTGCCGCCGGCGTGGGCGTGGCAGGTGTCGAGGCAGAAGCCGACCCGGTCGGCGCCCTCGGTGCCGTCGATCGCCGCCCACACGCCGGCGATCCGCTCCAGGTAGCGGGTCATGGCGTTGTCGCCGCCGGCGGTGTTCTCGATCAACAGCGGCACCGCGAGGTCGGCGGCCTCGATCGCCTTGCGCCAGTTGTCGAACCCCTTGGCGGGGTCGTCGGCCTTGTTGACGTGCCCGCCGTGCACGATCAGGCCCTTCGCACCGATCTCGGCGGCCGCGTCGAGGTGCTTCTGCAGCAGCTTGCGGCTGGGGATGCGGATCCGGTTGTTCGTGGTCGCGACATTGATGATGTACGGCGCGTGCACGTAGAGGTCGACCCCAGCGGCCTCCGCCGCCTCCCGCAGCGCGGCCGCGCCGCCGGGGTAGGCGATCTCGGGGCCCTGGTAGCCCTGTGGGTCGCCGAGGAAGAACTGGACCAGGCCCATCCCGCGCGCCTGCGCCTCGCCGACCGGGTCGGCCTGGTCGACGTGGGCGCCGATGACCGGGGTGCTGGTGGCCGGAGTGCTGGGGTTGCTCGCGGTGCTCATCCCGTCAGCATAGGAACTCCCGGGGACAGGCTCACCGGCCCCGGACGGTCAGAGGCCCAGCATCCGGCCGATCAGCAGGACGCAGCCCACCGTGACGCCCAGGGAGACCCCGAGGACCAGGAACGGCAGCAGTGCCGCTGAGCCGCCGACGGGTCGTCGCGGCGGCCGGTCCCGGTGATCCGGGGGAGGGCCGAGGCGGCGGTGGCCCCACGGGCCGGGCGCGGGCGGCACCGCGAGCCGTCGCAGCAGCACCAGCGCGGCCTGGGCGTCGTCGGGGCGGTGCCCCGGGTCGTCGGCGAGCAGCCGCTCCAGCAGGGGACGGAGCGGGGAGGAGGGCAGGCACACCCCGCGCACCGGACGCGCCCCGGTGAGCAGGTGCACCCCGAGCATGCCGACGGCGTACAGGTCCTGGCGCGGGTCGGGCGGCTGTCCGGCGGCCTGCTCGGGCGCCATGTAGCCCTCGGTGCCGACGGCGGCGGGCGAGGTGGTCAGCCGCTCTCCGGCCAGGGTGACCGCCACCCCGAAGTCACCCAGCCGCACGTGCACCCGGTCGTCGTCGGTCGGCTCCAGGAGCAGGTTGGCCGGCTTGACGTCGCGGTGCACCAGCCCGCTGGCGTGCACGGCGCCCAGGGCGTGCAGCGTCTGCTCCAGCACGGCGGCGACGAGTCCGTCGGGCAGCGGCCCGTGCTCGCGCAGCAGGTCGGCGACCGAGCCGCCGGTGACCAGGTCCATGGTGAGCAGCACCAGGTCGCCCTCGGCCGCCCACCCGGTGGGGGCGACCACGTGCGGGTGCCGCAGCCGGATCGCCTGCTCGCGCATGAACCGCGCGATCAGCGCCCCCGAGTGCTGGCCGAGGACCTTGGCGGCGACCAGCTCGCCGGTCTGCAGGTCGCGGGCCCGCCAGACCGACCCCATGCCGCCGGCACCGATCTGGTCGAGCAGCAGGTAGCGACCGGCGACCGGTCCCGCTCGTTCTCCGGACACCCGACCTCCCTCTCCCTCCCCGAGCAGGGACGCTAGTGGCCCGCGGACGGGCGGGGTGCGGTGATCCACAGGGCGGGCGGCGACGATTCCGTCGGCGCCTGCGCCGACTGTTAGCCTTGGCCGGTTGTCGCTGCGCCCTTCTCAGTAGGAGGACTCGGCGATGACCGCGACTCGGCCCCCTGGGCCGCGGTCGTGACGCAAGCCCTCCTGCCACGGAGAGTCCGTGGCCGCCTGAGTCCAGAGGAGGTGGAGACCGCTTTGCGTGCATATGAAGTGATGGTCATCCTTGACCCCAGCCTTGAAGAGCGCACCATCGAGCCGTCGCTCGACAAGTACCTCAACGTCATCCGCAACGACGGTGGCACCGTGGACAACGTCGACGTCTGGGGACGTCGTCGCCTTGCCTACGAGATCAAGAAGAACGCCGAGGGCATCTACGCCATCGTCTCGCTGCAGGCCGAGCCGGCCACGGTCAAGGAGTTCGACCGCCAGCTCACGCTCAACGAGTCCATCCTGCGCACGAAGGTGATCAAGCCCGGCAAGCGCTGAGCTTGTGCAGAACCCTTCACGCCTGTCGGCGCCGTCGGCAACGATGAACCCGGCAGACACCAGCACCACCTATTCGATGGATCAATGAGGGAGTCCTGACATGGCAGGCGAGACCGTCATCACCGTGGTCGGCAACCTGGTCGACGACCCGGAGCTGCGCTTCACCCCCTCGGGGGCGCCCGTGGCGAACTTCCGGATCGCGTCCACACCGCGGACCTTCGACCGGCAGACCAACGAGTGGAAGGACGGCGACGCGCTGTTCCTCTCCTGCTCGGTCTGGCGTCAGGCGGCGGAGAACGTCGCCGAGTCCCTGCAGAAGGGGATGCGGGTCATCGTCACCGGCAACCTCAAGTCCCGTCAGTACGAGACCCGTGAAGGCGAGAAGCGCACGGTCTTCGAGATCGCGGTCGAGGAGATCGGCCCCGCGCTCAAGTACGCCACCGCCAAGGTCACCCGCACCACCCGTCAGGGCGGTGGGGGCGGCTACAACAGCGGTGGTGGCGGCGGCGGCGGCTACAACGCCGGCGGCGGCGGCGCCTCCCAGCAGGCCGACGACCCGTGGAGCACCCCTGCTCCGTCGCAGTCCCAGGGAGGCGGCGGCTACGGCGGCGGCGCCCAGGGTGGCGGCGGCTACGGCGGCGGCGCCCCGGGCGGCGGTCAGGGTGGCGGTCAGCCGGACCCGTGGGGCGCCCCTGGCGTCGGCGGCTCCGACGAGCCCCCGTTCTGATCCCTTCCCCGAGCACCTTCGGGATCCATCGAACCATCCGAATACACCTCAACCATTCCGGCCTGCACGGCCGGGCTTCTAGAAAGGAAGCACCACAATGGCCAAGGCAGTGATTCGCAAGCCCAAGAAGAAGGTTTGCCAGTTCTGCAAGGAGAAGGCGACCGGTGTCGACTACAAGGACACCACGCTCCTCCGCAAGTTCATCTCCGACCGCGGGAAGATCCGCGCGCGGCGCGTGACCGGCAACTGCGTCCAGCACCAGCGTGACGTGGCCATGGCGGTCAAGAACGCCCGCGAGGTCGCTCTGCTGCCCTACACCTCCACCGGTCGCTGAAGGGAGACGGAGACATGAAGCTCATCCTGACCCAGGAAGTGACCGGCCTCGGTGCCCCCGGCGACGTGGTCGAGGTCAAGGACGGCTACGGCCGTAACTACCTCGTGCCCCGTGGCGAGGCGATCCGCTGGACCCGTGGCGGCGAGAAGACCATCGAGTCCATCAAGGCTGCGCGTGCCTCGCGCTCCGTGCGCGACCACGCGCACGCTGTCGAGGTCAAGGGCAAGCTCGAGGGACAGCCGGTTCCGCTGAAGGTGCGCGCGGGTGAGGGTGGCCGTCTGTTCGGTGCCGTCACCGCCGCGGACATCGCGGGCGCCCTGGCGACCGCCTCCGGCGAGACCGTCGACAAGCGGACCCTCGTGCTCGGCAACCCGATCAAGTCCCTCGGCACCCACGAGGTCTCGGTCAAGCTGCACGACGACGTCTCGGCCAAGGTGACGCTCAACGTCATCCCCGCCTGACGTACGCCTGACGAACGGCCCGTCCACCCTTCGGGGTGGACGGGCCGTTTCGCGTTCCAGGCCGGGTTAGCGCGGTTCACTCGCTCGGGTCCGCGCAGAGGAACGGGTCCCCGCGGCCACCGGCGTGGTACTCGTACTCCGTCCCGTCGACCCGCAGGGTGATCCTGCTCCCCGGGACCAGCGCCTGGGTGTAGCTGAACCCGGGCTGTGCGCAGCCCAGGCTCCCGTCGCGCCAGGTGACCTCCTCCTGGGCCACGAGCTCGACCGCGCCCGGTGGCACGGCCAGGCGCTCGGCCAGGTCTGCGGTCGCCCGCTCGACGGCGTCCGTCGGTGGCTGTGGGTCCATCGCGCTCTCCCTTGCTCCTCGCCGGGCGCTGACGTGCCCGTGCGCTCGACCATCTTGCCGGGCCGACCCGAGGCGGCACGGTCACCACCGGGTCCGGGAACGACGAGGGGGCCGGCGGAGATCCGCCGGCCCCCTCGGGCTCTGCTAGGTCGTGCTAGGTGGTGCTGGGTCCTGCTGGGGTCACCGCTTCTTGTTCTTGACCTGGAAGGTCTTGCGGGCGGTCGCGGACTCGACGGCGGCGTCGCCGCGGTACGTGACCGTGACCGTGACCTTGCCGGCCCGGCGGTAGCGAGGCAGCTTCACCTTCGCCTTGCCGGCGGCGCTGAGGGTGACCCGGTAGGTCTTGGTCCGACCGGCCCCCTTGACGACCACGGCGACCTTGCCGGTCGGGGTGACGCCGGGAGCGTCGACCTCGACCTTGACCTGCTTGGTCGCCTTGCTGCGGACCTTGACCTGCTTCGGCGTCTTGATGCCGATGCTGGCCTTCACCTTGGCCGGCGGCTGCTGGCCGGGCGCGGTCACCACGACGTTGGTCGGCGCCGAGGTGCTGCCGTGGGTCCCGGCGTCACCGAGGTAGCGAGCCACCACCGGGTAGGTGCCGGCTTGGGCGGGCGCGGTCAGCTTCGCCCGCACGGAGCCGTTGGCGTCGAGGGTTCCCTCGCCGGCCTTCGCGCCGTTGACCAGGAACTCCACGGTGCCGGTCGGCTTGGCCGCGACCGGGGCGACGACGGTGGCCGTCGCCTCGAGCGTGCCGCCCGTGGTGATCTGCGACGGGGAGACCGCCAGGGCGGTAGACGACCGCTCCTTCGCGCCCTTGACCTCGACACCGACGGTGTCGGTGACCGGCTTCGCACCCGGGTCGGACGTGGTGTGCACGAGCGTGCTGGTGAGCACGTCGCGGTTGACCACGTCCGGGTCGACCGTCACCTGGTAGGCGAAGGACGCGCCCTCGGCCTGAGGAACGGCGTAGGTCATGCAGACCAGCAGGTCGTTCCGGATGGTGCCGGCCGCCGGCGCGTTGTTGATCAGCGTCGTGGCGTCGGTGCCGGTGGCGTTCTCCGTGCCCACCGTCACGTTGCCCAGGTCACCGGTGACGTTGTCGTAGGCGAACACCAGGTCGTTGCTGCCGACCTGCGCGACGACCTGGAGGTCCAGGCTGCCGCCGGTGCCGTCCACGGCCCGCATGTCGTCGTACTCCACGAACCGGAGGGATCCGGTGCTGGCCAGCGTGACACCCGAGCCCGCCGCCGCGTCGTAGCGGACAGCCATGTCCCGCCACAGCGCCGCTGCGAGGTTGTTCGGCTTCTCCACGTCCGGCAAGGTCTGCGGCGTGCCCGGCGCGGTGGCACCGGACCAGTTGGCCGCGTGGTCGTAGACCAGGTAGCCGTCGTCGGTGAACGTCAGGCCCTGGTACTGCTTGCCGTAGAACCCGAACGTGACGTCCGAGAACGCGGTGAACGCCGAGTCGTTCCCGGTCACCGTCGCCGAGGGCCTCAAGCCGGCGGATGCCAGGTCGAAGTACTCCTGCTCCCCGCTGTACGGGTGGACGCACGACGGGTCGTTGACCGACGTGGTGGCCTCGTAGCCGCCGACGTCACCGAAGGTGCTCTCGAGCTCGCCCTCCCAGGTGACCTTGCCGTCGGCGTACGTCGCCCCGCCGGTGGCGGAGCCCTCGACGTACGTCGTGCCCTCGGGCAGGGTCTCGGTGAGGGTGTAGGTCAGGTCCTCCTGCGACACGTTGGGCGCGATGTCGACCGTGTAGGTGATCGTCTCGCCCGGGGCGGCCCGCTCGACGTCCGCGGTCCGGGTGACGTCGTCCTCGACCCGGCGGACCGTCACCGGCACGACGCCGACGTGGCCGTCGGTGCCGGGGGCAGCGCCGAGCGTGAGGGAGCCGTACCAGGTCTGGCCGGCCTCCATCGCGTCCTCGTCCCAGAAGGTGCGGATGCTGAACGGCGTGCCCGCCTCGATCGGCCCAGTCGGGCCCTCGGCGCGCAGGTTGCCGGCGTCGCCGGCGACCACCGCGGTGGCCACGACGGCGGTGTCGGACCCGCCGGCCGTGGTGGCCTCCCAGTTCTGCACCAGGATCCACCAGCTGCCGGCCTCCGGGTTGGCGACCTCGCACCGCTCGGCGGAACCGCCGCTGGCGCTGGAGCAGACCTCGTTGGCAGCCGAGACCTCACCGCGACCGACGAACATGTCGAAGTCCGGCGCGGTGGTCTCCCGCAGGCTGGTCAGCAGCCGGGTGGCGCCCTGAGGGACGTCGACCCGGACGACGGTGGTGCCGTCGCCGTTGTAGGGGTCGGTGTTGGTCTGGTCCTCGGGGACGCTGATCGACTGGGTGCTCTCGGGGACCAGGCCGGAGGCCGTGACCTTGAGCGAGTCCAGCTCGATCGCCTGGAGACCGTCGGTCACCTGCGAGCCGGCGTCACGACGGGTGGTGATGTCGATCGACGAGGGCAGCACGCCCGACGAAGGCAGGACGGCCACCGGCAGGTGCGCCTCGGGGGCCGAGGAGCCGGCCGGCGGGGTGAGCACCACGGTGCCGTAGAGCCACGTGTCCGTGCCCGCGCTCGACGCGAGCTCGGCGGTCACCGTGAGGTTGGCCTCGCCGCCTGCGGTCAGCGCCAGGCTCTCCTGCGCGACCGAGACGGTCAGCTCGGGGGAGAAGCTCTCGGTGCTGACCGTCCAAGTGCCGGCGCCGGTCGCGGTGCCGGTCAGGGTCCTGGTCCACTCGCAGTTCGACAGGCACTCGTTGTCGGCCATGCTGGCGATGTTGAGGGCGCGGACGTCGCCGCCCTCGGCCGGGTCTGCGGCCAGGTAGTCGGCAGCGGACTCGTCGAGCACGAAGCCGGCCTTGGCCGCCTTGGTCAGGTCCACCCGGCCCGAGCCCATGTCGTGCCAGTCGGCGTCGGTGCCGTCGTTGTCCTTGATCTCGGTGACCGCGGTGGTCATCAGCGCGGACTGCGCCTCGGCGGGGGTCCAGTCGGGCTGGACGCCCTTGAGCAGCGCCAGCGCACCGGCGGTGTGCGGGCTGGCCATCGAGGTGCCGGAGATGAAGCCCCAGCTGACCTCGTTGTCGGCGCCGTCGGCCGCCAGGATGTCCACGCCCGGGGCAGAGACCGAGGGGCTGATCATCGAGACCGCACGGTTGGGCCCGCGGCTGGAGAACGCCGCCATGATGTCGGCGACGTCGTCGCCGACGTACCGCTGGCCGCCGGAGAGCTCGGCCTGCGGGTTGGTGACGCTGGCCAGCCAGGTACGCAGCTCCTGGGCGTCGGCGTAGGTGATGTGCACGGCCGGGAGCTCGTGCGGGTCGGCGTTGAGGGAGTCACCGCTGGCCTGGTCGTTGGCGAGGATCATGCCCTCGGCTCCGAGGCCGGCGACGACGCCGCCCTTCTCGACGCGGCCGTTGCCGCCGCGGGTGCAGAGCACGATCTTGCCGGTCAGGTCGACGTTGCCGAGCCCGGCGGCGGTACACAGCGGGTCACCGAGCGTGGTGGCGTCGACGACTGGGAAGGCGCCGTCCGAGGCCTTGGCGAAGGCCACACCCTCGATGTCGGGGTGGGTCGCGCCGCCCTGGGCGGTGAGGTCGGTGACCGCGGCCTGCCACTGGCGGTTGTGCTGGGTGGCGCCCACGGTGGTGATCCAGGGGACGTCGCCGGGGCTGCCCAGCGTCTCGGCGCCCGGTCCCGCGTTGCCCGCGGAGGTGGCGACGTGGATGCCCGCGGCGCGGGCGTTGAGGAAGCCGATGGCGTCCGGGTCGCTCCACGGGTCGGAGGGGGCCGCGCTGCCGATGGAGTAGTTGATGACGTCGACGCCGTCGGTGATCGCCTGGTCGATGCCGGCCAGGATGGCGCTCATCGGGCAGCCGCCGTCGCAGACGTCGTAGCCGATGACGTTGGCGTGCGGGGCGACGCCCTTGATCCGCTCGGTGGTGGAGAACTCGAACTCGGTGCCCTCACCGGCGTACGTCGTGGCGTCGACCACGTTGCCGGCCGTGGTGCTGCCGGTGTGGGTGCCGTGGCCGTCGTCGTCGTACCTGCTGCCGTCGGTGGTGAGGTTCCAGTAGCCGATGAGCTTGTCGTTGCAGCCCCAGTCGGCGACGAAGACGGAGCTCGTCGGGTCACACATGCCGACGTAGGTGCCGGCGCCCCACGGGTTGGTGTGGTCGTAGCCGTCCGCGCCCACGTCGTGGAAGGACGGGTTGGCCGGGTTGAGGCCGCTGTCGAGGATGCCGACGATCACGCCCTCGCCCTTCGAGCCCTCGACCCCTGCCGGGGTGTCGGTGCCGTCCCAGATGCCGGGGGCGCCGATCCACTCGGGGCCGACGTCGGTCTGGAGCTGGCGCTCCTCGTCGACGTGCACCGCGGCGACGCCGTCGAGGTCGGCGACCTGGCGCGCCTGGGCGCGGGTCAGCCGGACCGCGAGGCCGTTGGCGGCCTCGGTGTAGGTGTGGGTGACCCGCGGCGCGGCGCCGGTGATCCGGCGGATCGAGGAGCGCAGGTCGGCCTGCTCCTCCACGAGCTCGGCGCGGTAGCCCGACGCCGAGGGGGCGTCCTGGGCGCGGGCGCCGTCGGCGGTCTCGCGCGAGGGGACGGCCGGCTGGTCGAGCTGGACGATGTAGGTCTCGGCCTTGCCCGGTGCGCCCAGCGACATCACCGTGCCCTTCTCCGCCTTGGCACCGGTGAAGCCCTGCTCGCTGGACGGGGCGGCCGCCTCGCCCGGCTGGGCCGGGTCGGTGGGGGCGGCGTTGGCGGACCCGGTGAGGGGCGCAAGGGAGAAGAGCAGTGCGGAGGTCGCGATGACCCCCACGGAGCGTCGTATCAAGTGGTGCTCCCGAGGAGAGGGAACCCGGGACCGGCCCGGGATCGAAGGGTGCGGAGGATGAAAGTGAAAGGAGTGGCAACTGTTTCCTAGGTCACTCCTAGACGTCCTGTCAACGGATCCGACCCACCCGGAGTGCGGACGTGTCCGAACCGTGATCCACCAGTCCGCTCAGCGGACGGTGCTCGCGCCCGCGACCATCCACGCGTCGTGCCGTGCCCGGTGCACCAGCACCACCCCCCGGGCGCCCATGAAGACGGTCACGAAGACGACCCAGATCCACACCAGGCCGCCGCCGGCCGCCGCGACCAGCAGGACGACGGGGGCGAACGCGACGAGGGTGACCACCCCGGCGCGCGCCAGGTAGTCACCGTCCCCGGCCCCGATCAGCACGCCGTCGAGCACGAAGACCACCCCGGCCAGCGGCTGGCCCAGGGCGATCACCAGCAGCACCGGCACCAGCAGGGCTCGCACGTCGGTGTCGGGGGTGAAGAGGGCGCCGATCCACGGGCTGACCGCGGCGACCAGGAGCCCGGTGACCACCCCGGACCAGAGCCCCCAGGCGATCATCCGCTGGGTCAGCCGACGGGTCAGGGCGAGGTCGCCGGCGCCCAGTGCCCGGCCGGTGAGTGCCTGGGCGGCGATGGCGATGGCGTCGAGGGCGAAGGCCAGGAAGGTCCACAGGGTCATCGCGACCTGGTGCGTGGCGACCGAGGTGCTGGCCTCGTCGACGACCCCCAGGGCGACGGCGTACGTCAGCACGAGCAGAGAGGCGCGCAGGGTCAGGGTGCGGATCACCAGACCGACGGAGGCCCGCGCCGCGGCCCGGATGCCGGCCCGGTCGGGAGCCAGCGAGGCACCCTCGCGCCGGGCGGCCCGCACCACCACGGCGACCATCACGGCAGCGGAACCGACCTGGGCCAGCACCGAGCCCAGCGCGGCGCCCACGATGCCGAGCGCCGGGACCGGTCCGAGCCCGAAGACCAGGACCAGGTTGAGGCCGACGTTGACCAGGTTGCCCACGACCGCCACGTAGAGCGGGGTGCGGGTGTCCTGGAGACCCCGCAGCACCCCGGTGGTCGCCAGCATCACCAGCAGCGGCGTGACGCCGAACATGGCCACCCGCAGGTAGTCCTCGGCGTACCCGGCGACCGTCTCGGAGACCCCGAAGGCGCGCACCAGCGGTCCGGAGAACGCGACGCCGAGCACCGTGGCCACGGCGCCGAGGAGCACGGCGAGCCACACTCCGTCCACGCCCTGGGTCAGCGCCCGGCGCAGGTCGCCGGCACCCAGGTGCCGGGCGACACTGGCGGTGGTGCCGTAGGCGAGGAAGACGCAGAGCCCGACGATGGTCTGGAGGACGACGCCGGCGATGCCGAGACCGGCCAGCTCCTCGGTGCCGAGGTGTCCGACGATCGCGGAGTCGCTGAGCAGGTAGAGCGGCTCGGCGATCAGTGCGAAGAACGCCGGAACCGCGAGGCGGAGGATCTCGCGGTCGGTGGGGCGCACCCTGGAAGTGTAATGAGCACGGAGAGTTCTACCCGCTACGACCACCCTGTGTCCCAGCCTGTGCTCCAGCCTGTGGACATCCGGGGGATATCACACAGATCACAGCGCTGTCCGCAACTTGTCGACAAAGCAACCGGCGGTCTGAACCGTCTGCGAAAATTCTTTCTCCCCAACTTTCATCCACAGGTTGAGGACGACGTTTCCGCAGGTCAGAGGCTATGTGGCAGATGTTGTGGACATGTTTTCCACACAACGCACCCGGCGAGCCCCACAGATCCGGTGGCTTCGTGCACCAGAAATCCCCAGTTATGCACACACCCTGTGGATAACGGGCTGTCCTTTGGGTCCTTCCGGCACGTACCGTCGCTGCGTCCCAGGTCTGTCGGTGGTCGTTCCTACCGTGGTCAGTGCCTGGGTCGCCCCCCGTCCCGGCGCCCGGCCACACGCGGTCATCCGTCGGTCGTCCCACCGCCACCACCCCCCTCCGGAGGCACCCTGTGAGCATCGCCGAGCACGACATGGTCGGGCCCAGCGAGCCGCCGCTCGACGAGAGCTACGAGCAGTGGGGCGACGGGCCCTCGTCGTACGCGCCGGGGGAGAAGCCGCGGTCGGCCAACGACCGGACGCCGCCGCAGGACAACGCCGCGGAGCAGAGCGTGCTCGGCTCGATGCTGCTCTCCAAGGACGCCATCGCCGACGTGTCGGAGGCCGTGCGCGGCGTCGACTTCTACCGCCCCGCGCACGAGCTGATCTACGACGCGATCATCGACCTCTACGGCCGTGGCGAGCCGGCCGACCCGGTGACGGTCGCCGCCGAGCTCCAGCGCCGCGGCGAGCTGCAGCGCGTCGGGGGCGCGCCGTACCTGCACACGCTCTCGGCCAACGTGCCGATCGCGGCCAACGCGGCGTACTACGGGGAGATCGTCCGGGAGAAGGCGATCCTGCGGCGCCTGGTCGAGGCCGGCACGAAGATCGTGCAGATCGGCTACGCCGGCGAGGGCCAGGTCGACGACGTCGTCGACCAGGCCCAGGCGGAGGTCTACAAGATCACCGAGAAGCGGGCGAAGGAGGACTACGCCCCGCTGAGCGACATCATGAACGGTGTCCTCGACGAGATCGAGGCGATCAGCAACCGGGAGGCCGGGGTCTACGGCGTGCCCACCGGGTTCGCCGACTTCGACGAGCTGACCAACGGTCTGCACTCGGGTCAGATGATCATCGTCGCCGCGCGTCCCGCGATGGGTAAGTCGACGCTGGCGCTCGACTTCTGCCGGGCCGCGTCGATCCACAACAACATGGCCTCGGTCTTCTTCAGCCTGGAGATGACGCGCTCGGAGATCGTCATGCGTCTGCTCTCCGCGGAGGCGAAGATCGCGCTCAACCACATCCGCAACGGCAACATGCAGGAAGACGACTGGGACAAGCTCGCCAAGAAGATGGGCGAGGTCTCGGCCGCTCCGATGTACATCGACGACTCGCCGAACATGACGATGATGGAGATCCGGGCGAAGGCGCGGCGGCTGAAGCAGAAGCACGACCTGCGCCTGATCGTCATCGACTACCTGCAGCTGATGAGCTCGGGCAAGAAGGTGGAGTCCCGCCAGCTCGAGGTCTCGGAGTTCTCCCGGCAGATCAAGCTGCTCGCCAAGGAGCTCGAGGTCCCGATCATCGCGCTCTCGCAGCTGAACCGTGGTCCCGAGCAGCGTGGCGACAAGCGCCCGATGATGAGCGACCTGCGTGAGTCCGGCTCGATCGAGCAGGACGCGGACATGGTGATCCTGCTGCACCGCGACGACGTCTACGAGAAGGAGTCGACCCGCCCCGGCGAGGCCGACCTGATCGTGGCCAAGCACCGAAACGGGCCCACGCGCGACATCACCGTCGCGTTCCAGGGTCACTACTCGCGGTTCGTGGACATGGCGCACTGACGGCGGACCGGTTGTGCCGACGATCGGCGAGTGTGCAGTGGATCGTTCCAATTTGCAGATCCTGCAGATTGGACACCGCGCCCCGGATGAGACTTGCGTACGTCCCCCGGAACTGCCTGTCTCCTTGCGGCGTGGGTGCATGAACCGCCGCCGACTCGCTGCTTACGATCCGCCAGCAACTGGCCGGGGGCCGCATGGCCAGAATCTGAAGTAGGGCCTTTGCCGTCGCGATTGGCCCAACCCGCAGCATGGCGACTGTCGGTCCGCCAAGATCGGTGCTGACATCCCCGTCGCCTGAGGAGACACCGTGGGATTGATGTCCTGCCTCCATGTGACAGCGCCCAAGTTTGATTGCTCCTGCCACGAGGCCCTGTACGCGCTGTGGGCGAAGGACCCGGATCACCTGGCCGCGGGGTTTCCGCCGTACGCGCCGACCCCGCACCTCCTGGACACGTCTGTCGCGATGGAGTCGCTGTGGCGGACCTGGCTCCGGCCCGGCCTGCGGGACCTCGTCACAGCAGCCCTCTACCCGGGCGACGAGGCGTCGACGGTGCGAGCGTTGCAGTTGCTCGCGGGGCTCCATGACGTCGGCAAGGTCAACCCCTTCTTCCAGACCCAGCCGTTCGCCTTCGGAGAACCGGCCTGGCGGACCCCGCTCTCGGAACGCCTGACCGAGCTGGGGCTCCCGTTGCCGTCCGGTGCGCTGATGGACCTCGCCCGCACCTCTCGGCTCGGCGAGCCCAAGGGGCACGGCGGCTCGGTGGCGACGCGCCACGAGTACGTGGGCGCCTACGCGCTGCGGGGCCGGCGGAACTTCACCGAACGCGAGGCCGCCGGCGAGAGCTGGATTCCCACCGCGGTCAGCGGCCATCACGGACGCTGGCGTGCCCCGGAGGATCCGCTGGAGTCGATGGACCACCGCGACGAGACTCTGCTCCGCGCCACCGCCGGCGGCCACTGGGCCGAGACCCTCGACCACCAGCGACAGCTCATCGAGCAGGCGATCGGCGTTCGGCTCGACGACATCCCGCCGATGACGGGGGCCCGCTCCGGTCCCGCGCTCGTTCTCGTCTCGGGACTCCTCATCCTCGCCGACTGGGTCGCCTCCGACGACGGCTTCGTCGCGGCCGGCAAGCGGCTCATCGCCGGCGGCCTGGACCCGATCACCGACGCCGACAAGTGGATGCAGGCGCGGCGGGAAGGGATCGACGCGCACGTCGCACGCACGGTCGGCTCCCTGACCTGCCTCGACAGCGCCGAGGAGGTCATCCTGGGCGGCCACCCGCCCAGGCCGCTCCAGCAGGCGGCCATCGACATCGGGCCCGACGACGGGCTGTGGATGGTGGCGTTCCCGACGGGGGAGGGGAAGACGAAGGCCGCGCAGCTGCGCCACATCCAGCGCCCCGACGAGCACCTGCTGTTCGCGTTGCCGACCATGGCGACGACCGACGCGATGGCCGAGACGCTGCGCCGGGACTTCCACCCGACCGGGAACCTGGTCATCAAGTCCCACCAGCACGCGTCCTTCTCACAGCTCGACAGCGTGACCCCCGAGGACGCCCGGCTCTACGCCGACCACTGGTTCACCACCTCGGCCCGGCGTCTGGTGGCCCCGATCGCGGTCACCACCTGCGACCAGGTCCTCAGTGCGGCCCTCAACCAGAAGTCGACCCACCTGCGCCTGCTCGCGGTCGCCAACCACCACGTCGTCTTCGACGAGGTGCACACCTTCGACGCCTACCAGCGCGAACTCCTCGTCGAGCTGCTCGCCTGGCTGGGAGCCACCGGGGCCCGGGTCACCCTTCTCTCCGCGAGCATCCCCCACCAGGACGCAGTCGACTACCGCAACGCCTACGTGCACGGCCTCACCCGGGACCGGAAGCGGAAGGCCGTGGTCCCGTACGAGTCCCGCTACCCCGGGCACTCGCTCATCGACGTGGCGGACGACGGCGAGCTGCGAGACGAGGTCGAGGCAGACGTCCCCCTCTCGGCCCCGGTCGAGCCCGTCGGATTCGTCACCGTCACCTCGACCGAGGTGGCGACGACGCGCGCCGAGTGGGCACTCCAGCAGATGGCCGAGCACCCCCGGTGCCACGTGGCGGTGGTGTGCAACCAGGTCGACTCGACCGTGGAGACCGCCCGGGCCATCGCCGCGTCCCTCCCTGACGGCAGAGAACTGATCGTCCTTCACTCCCGTATGACCCGGTCGCAGAGGTCGCAGGTGGAGTCGCTGCTGCGCGGCCGCCTGGGTCCGCCGCCCCGGCACCCGGGTGCGGACGCCCCGGCGGAGGCGGTCGCGGCCTACGAATCGGAGCTGGCCGGCTACATCACGGCGCCGCCGGTGGTGGTCGTGGCGACCCAGATCATCGAGGCGTCCCTCGACCTGGACTTCGACATCATGGGGTCCGACCTGGCCCCGAGCCCCTCCCTGGTCCAGCGGGCCGGCCGGCTGTGGCGGTTCCGGGACGAGGTCCACCGGGTGCGCCGGCACGGTGCCGCGGGCCCGTCGCGGACCATGACGGTCTTCGTGGCCACGAACAAGGACGGTTCCCTGTCGGCTCGGGGGATGTTCCCCTACTCGTCCGCGGAGCTCCGCAAGGTGCACGACCTGGTCACGAGCCGCCCTCTGCTCCGGATCCCCGAGGACGTGCAGTCGTTCGTCGACGACGGCCGGGTCACCATCGAGGACCTCAACGCCGACGTCGCGTGGGCAGCTGAGGTCCAGAGGGACTTCGGGGCGAAGATGCAGATGGTCGCCAGCGCCAACGTCTCCAAGGCCAAGCTCTTGAAGGACGTGATCGCGGCGCCGACGCTCACCTACGGCGCGCTCATGTCGCTGACCCGTCTGCCGGACGACGAGGACGCGATGCGCACCCGCTACATCGACGTCCCGGGCTCCACGTTCATCGTCTTCGACTCCGGGCAGAACCCGTCCGAGTTCGTCGCCGCCGGGCCGGTGCCCGCGAACATCATGCGGGGCGCCACCGGCGACCAGGTACGGGCGTGGCAGAAGGCGACCCTCCCGGCGTCCGGGCGCCACCGTGACGACCTCCTCGCGCTGCACGCCGCCACCCTCGCCAGCCTCGGGATCGAGGAGTGGAAGCCGAAGGCAGCGGTCCTGGAGCGACAGCTCCCTGTCGACCTGGCCCTGTGGGAGGCCGCCGCTCGGGCGCGTCAGGCCGAGGACGCGAAGCACCCGATGGGCGCCTTCGACGACCTTCTCGGATGGGCCTGACCGTGCCCGACTACCCGATGAGCCACAGATGGCACAGGAGCGACACGGACCGCGGTCGCCGACCGCGCCGGCGCACGACCGAAAGGCATGCTCTGTGAACCAGACCACGGTGGAAGACGGCGTCTTCAACGCCCTCCATGACCCCTGGGTCCCAGTCACGCTTCCCGGTGGCCGGCAGACGATCGCCAGCCCTTACGACATCCTCGTCGGGGCGGACGGCTACGTCGGGCTCGGGGCCGGGATGTCCCCGCTGGAACGAGACGCCACGACTCGCCTCCTCATCAGCCTCACCGGGCTGGCGCTGCGCCTCGGGGACGTTGAAGCCGGCGAGCCGGCCGACATCCCAGCCGCGGGGGTCAAGACGCTCGCGGACACCTTCTCCGACCTCTTCTGGCTCCGCCACCCCTCCCGCCCCTTCTGCCAGGAGTGGGAGCTGGCCCAGGACGACGCCAACAAGGCGATCCGCAGCCTCGCCTTCCTGGACCCGCAGACCCCCGGCTCATCTTCGAGCCAGTGGGGCACGACCGCCGGCAGCGTCGAGAGCAAGTCCGCCGGGATCGCCGCCGACCCGGCCCGGCTCACCAGGCTGGTCGTGACCACCTGGTGGCACACCAAGCACTCGAACGCCCGCGACGGCTACGGCCGCAAGTTCGAGTACGGCGCCCCCGGAGACGTCGCGGTGCGGACGCTCGGTGCCTACATGACGCACCGCGACTCCCTGGTCAAGAGCCTCATGGCGAACGTCCCTGAGCACTGGCTGGAATCGGGCTCGCTGCCCGCCTACCTGGACCAGAGCGGTGGCCCGTCGGATGAGGACCTGGCCCGCGAGCCGCTCGACTTGTGGCGCACCACCTACGCCCGCAACACGCCACTGCTGCACTGGGACGACACCCAGGACGGCCCGGTGCCCACCGGCTACGTCCTCGGCCCATCGACCACGCGGGTCCCGATGATCGCCCCCACCGAGGGGGAGTCGCTGAAGGCCATGCACTCCCTGGACCCGTCCCGGCTCTTCGTGGAGACGAAGAAGAAGGACGGCACCATCCTCGCCAAGCCGGTTTCGGCGCCCGACGTGCGCCTCTCCTCGACCGAGGGGTACATGCGCTGGTACCTCAACGACCTCGCCGGGTCGCTGAAGGTGTGGCGTGACCGGGTGCGGCCCTTCCTGCCGCTCGACGACTCCGACGACTGGATGATCGGAGCCTTCGCCGAGATCTGCGACACGCAAGGCAACCGGAAGTGGCTCGACTACGCCTTCGTGCCCCGCCGCCGGCTCGAAGCCCCCGCGGTCATGGACGACGGGCGACACGGCCCGGTCCGGCTCCTGGAGGTGGCGGCAGAGCTCCGCAAGGCGCTCAACGGCCCCCTGCGCCTCGCGGCGGAAGGCCGCGGTCGCGCCGAGGGAGCTCCTGCCCTGCGAGCCCAGACCGAGCGGGCCCTGCTCGCCGCCCTGGAAGAGGACATCGCTCTTGCGCTCGACACCAGGCCCTCGGACGCCTTCGACGCGGCAGCGGTCGCGGAGCGGATGAGGAACGGGGCTGTCGCTGTCTTCGACGTCGCGACCGCACCGTTCGCCACGCCGACGGGCCTGCCCAACGTCGTGACCGCCCGAAGCCGGTACCGATTCGCGACCAAGAACGCACTCGCGCGCCTCTTCGAGGCGGAGTCCGCGACCAAGACGAAGGAAGGCCGAGCATGAGCGTGACCGAGCAGGAGGCGGCGCCCGCGGTTGCTGGGCGCCCGGAGAGGACCCTGGCGTACCGGGTCATCGGCATCCGCGACCGGGTGCGCGCCGGGGGAGCCGGGCGTGGGGTCCTGTCCGCCGTCGCCGCCGGCATCCACCCGATGACCGAGGCCGGCGCCTTCCCCTACACCGAGGCCGCCTTGTCCGGGCTGAGCGTGTCGCAACGCGTCGGAGCGCGCCGTGCTGCCGCCATGATCGCGGTCCACCGCGACGCCCGCGCGACGAGCGAGGGGCACACCCCCATCGGGTCGACCCTGCGCAGCCTGCACGCCAAGGCCCACAGCTCCTGGCCCGGGGACGTCGACGGCAAGAGCGTCCCGAAGCGCACCGCGATGTCCATGTCGGTCGACTCCCTGCCCCTGCTCGACGTCGACAACGCCGCCCAGGTCATCAGCGGCCTGGTCGGGAGGTGCGCCCAGCACGGGATCCCGGTCGACTTCGCGTCCCTGGCCACCACCTTGACCTTCTGGGGTGACGGACTCAGCTCCAAGTCGCGGTCGCACCGAGCCAAGGTCGTGCAGGACTTCTACGGCCTCAGTGACCGCCGCGACCACGCCACATCCGCCACCACGCCCGCCGCCGCCGCGCAGTAACCGCCACTCCGACCGAAGGAACTCCATGTCCCACAAGTTCATCACCGTCCACACGGTGACCGCCCTGCCCCTGCACAACATGAACCGCGACCAGTCGGGGCTGCCCAAGTCGCAGTTCGACGGGGGCATCCAGCGCGGCCGGATCTCCGCCCAGGCGCTGAAGCGCGCGGCGCGCGTCGCGTTCCTCAACGACGTCCCCGAGGCGTCGGTGCGCACCCGTGACGGTGTCGGAGTCGCGCTGAAGCACGCGGTCGAGTACGCGGCCACCAAGGGTCTCGACTTCGACGAGAAGGCCGGACGCGCGGCGATCAAGAAGGTCGTCGACGGCCTCGCCAAGGCCGCGAAGGACAAGGACGACGACGCCAAGGCCGAGGACAGCGACGCCCAGGGCGACAACATCCTCTTCTTCGCCACCTCCGAGCTCCAGACGCTCGCGGTCGCGGCCGTGGAGGCGCAGGCCGACGGCGCGACGCTGTCGTCCACCGACTGCATCCAGGACGCCCGGTCGGCCAGCCTCGACGTCGCCGCCTTCGGCCGCATGTTCGCCGCCGCCCACGACCTGGGAACCCACGCGGCGGTAGCCGTCTCGCACTCCGCGACCACCCACCCGTTCGCCCTCACCGCCGACTACTTCTCGGCCGTCGACGACGCCCAGGACGGGCACGCCGGCGCCGGCCACATCGGCATGACGTACTACACCTCCGGCACCTACTACCGGACCTTCACCATCGACGTGGAGCAGCTGCGCCGGTCCTGGTCCCGGTTCGGCGCCGAGGGCTCCCGCAACGAGCTGTCCTCCCTGGTGCGGGCCCTGATCACAGCCCTCCCGTCGGGGCGCGTCTCCAACTCCAACCCGCACACCCTGCCCGCGCTCGTGCTGGTCGAGCAGCAGCGCAGCCGCTGCGCCTACGACTTCGACGAGCCGATCGAGGCCGACGGACGCGGCTACAAGGCCCCCACCCTGGCCGCACTGGCGGCGAAGCGGCGCTCCGCGCTCCGCTTCGACCCCAGCAACTTCGGTCGCGCCGTCGTGGCCGGGGAGGTCGGCGACCTGGACTTCGCCGCCGAGCAGGTGGAGACGCTCGACGACATCGTGGCCACCGTCGCCGACGCGGTCTACGGGGCCTGAGCTCGATGCCTTCGCTGCTGCTGAGGATGGCGGGCCCGGTCCAGTCGTACGCCGGGTACCGCCTCCTCCCCAACAACTACCCGGTCGCGACGGCGCCGATGCCCAGGAAGTCAGCGGTCGCAGGCCTCCTGGGCGCATTCGTGGGCCGCCGCGACCTCCACGAGCTCGTCACGGAGTTCGACCTGCATGTCCGGGTCGACCGGACGAACGCGGCCGCTGAGGACCTCCAGGTCCTCGTCCCGCTGCCGAACGCGGTGCACGCGGCGGCGGACAGGGCGGAGAAGTTCCGCACCGGGACGGCTCGGGCGCACGCTCACCACCGGGACCGCACCGGCGCGGTCGGGCCCAAGAACACGCGGGGAACGGCCCTGGTGAACCGTGACTTCCTGCCGCACGCCGAGTTCATCTGCGCCATCACCGCGGAGACCGAGCTCGTCGACGCATGGCTGGCGGGGGCGCTCGACCCGGTCTTCATGCCCTACCTCGGAAGGCGGGCGAACGCCCCCGCCTTCCCGTTCGTCCTCGGCGTCGACCACGGGACGCCGGTGCAGGTGCTGTCGGAGCTCCCCCACGTCCCCCGGCACGGCGAGAAGGCCGCCAGCCTGCGGCTGTACGAGGTGACCGGCGACTACGCACGCCACGAGCACCGTCTGGTCTCCCACGTCTCACCGACCCCGGCATCCCGAGAGGAGCAGCTGACATGGCTGTCACGACACCTGAGCAGGTAGCGCCCGGCGTGGACCGAGAGAGCCCCGTCTACTGGACGACCTTCCCGGCCGCCTCCGTGCAGGCGGACTGGTCAGACCTCGCCGCCGCACACCGCGCCGTCATGCGACTCTTCCCCACCACCCTCCCCGGGGCCGCGGCAGAACGCAGGGCCACCGCCGGGATCCTGTTCCGGGTCGACAACATCGGAGGGGTCCCCACGGTCCTCGTGCAGTCCTGCGTGCCCCCAGAGTCGGTGCCCATCGAGGGACGGACCATGACCGTCACCGGCCGAGGGTGGGAGAACAGGAACGGGGACCTGATCGCGCTCCGCGTGGCGGTGAACCCGGTCATCCGAGGCAAGTCCCAGGCGACTCCCGGAGGCCCGAAGAAGGACGTCACGCGAGGCGTCGTGCCGCCCGAGGGGATCTCGGCATGGCTCTCGGGGAAGCTGGCCGGCGCAGTGACCGACCTGGAGGTCGTCAACCACTACCGCGACACCTACCGCTTCGGCCCGAAGGGCGCCAAGAGGTCGCTGGTCATCGACACCGTCGACGCGATCGCGACCGTCGCCGATGCGCAGCTCCTCGACGCGATGCGGCGTGAAGGGCTCGGCCGCAGCAAGGCGTACGGGTGCGGCCTCATCACCGCGCGCCCGGCGGTGCGGGACTGACCTGGACGCAAGCGATCTGATGCCGTGAGCTACGCGACGCTGATCTCCTCATCCCTGCCGGAGGGCATGCGCGGCGCGCTGAACAAGTGGTTCGTCGAGGTCCTGCCCGGCGTCTACGTCGGCACCGTCAGCAGAGGATCCGCGACGAAGTCTGGTCCGCCATCAGCGACTGGGTGCAGGACAGGGCGGATCCAGCCGTCTACGCGGCGATGATCGAGTCAGCCCCCACAGAGCAAGGGTTCGAGATCAGGACCGCCGGGGCCCACGCCTACGAGGTCGTGGACCTCCACGGGCTCCAGCTAGTGTCCCGGCACCACAAGGAGGGCGCCAGCAGGCTTTTACAGGGCCTTCCCGACCCGGCCTCGTGATGCCGAAACCATCATCGCAGGTCAGCAAGGGTCCTCCCCGCTCACGCGGGGGTGCTTCCCACGCCCGGCTCTCGGTGTGGTCCCTGGGCCCGTCCTCCCCGCTCACGCGGGGGTGCTTCCTACAAGAAGCAGCGCGGCACCATGCTCCAGTGGTCCTCCCCGCTCACGCGGGGGTGCTTCCTACAAGAAGCAGCGCGGCACCATGCTCCAGTGGTCCTCCCCGCTCACGCGGGGGTGCTTCCCACCCGCACCGAGCGCGACGAGGCCGCACAGAGTCCTCCCCGCTCACGCGGGGGTGCTTCCGGTGCAGAAGATTGCACGTGGAGAGCTGGACCGTCCTCCCCGCTCACGCGGGGGTGCTTCCGAAGAAGGACCGGGTCCGGCCTTCGGCGCGGGGTCCTCCCCGCTCACGCGGGGGTGCTTCCGCCCCCCAGGAGCAGCCCGGCACCCACGCAGGGTCCTCCCCGCTCACGCGGGGGTGCTTCCGTTGATGCCGTCAGCAGCGTTGACCTCAGTCGGTCCTCCCCGCTCACGCGGGGGTGCTTCCGCTCCGTGCTGAAGGATCGGGTCGCCAGCCACGTCCTCCCCGCTCACGCGGGGGTGCTTCCTTACCCGAACCGGTTGGCCCGGTAACGAGCACGTCCTCCCCGCTCACGCGGGGGTGCTTCCGGCGGCGCGAGGTTGTAGGCCAGCATCGTTGCGTCCTCCCCGCTCACGCGGGGGTGCTTCCCGGGTGCTCGGTGCGGACGTAAGCCTGCGCGCGTCCTCCCCGCTCACGCGGGGGTGCTTCTGAGGTGCCCGAGCGGATGGGTTGGCGCGAGGCGTCCTCCCCGCTCACGCGGGGGTGCTTCCCGAGCAGCGGTATGGATCTTGCCTCGCGCCTCGTCCTCCCCGCTCACGCGGGGGTGCTTCCCATCCGCTCTACCACCTCAGGGGGAGCGGGGGTCCTCCCCGCTCACGCGGGGGTGCTTCCACCGTCGGCCCCGACACCGGCGCCGAGGCCGTGTCCTCCCCGCTCACGCGGGGGTGCTTCAAGCAGAGCCAGCCGCACGACTCGACACCACGCGTCCTCCCCGCTCACGCGGGGGTGCTTCCCACGGCCCCGCGCTGTCCCATCTCGCGCAGGAGTCCTCCCCGCTCACGCGGGGGTGCTTCCCTCGCGCCCCTGCCGGACGGCATGGAGGACCTGTCCTCCCCGCTCACGCGGGGGTGCTTCCGAACACGTGGTCGTCGGGGTCCGCTGCCTTGGGTCCTCCCCGCTCACGCGGGGGTGCTTCCCTGACAAAAGACGAGAGCGGCCGTCCTGGCAGGTCCTCCCCGCTCACGCGGGGGTGCTTCCCCACATGTCGGCGGTGTCGTCGTGGTGGTGGAGTCCTCCCCGATCACGCGGGGGGTGCTTCCTCGGTGGTGCTGGAGGTCGCGGTCTCGGCCTGGTCCTCCCCGCTCACGCGGGGGTGCTTCCGTGGGAGTGCTCGAGCAGCGCGGCGTACGCCGGTCCTCCCCGCTCACGCGGGGGTGCTTCCATGGCCGACCGTGCCGCCCGCGCCTTCCGTGAGTCCTCCCCGCTCACGCGGGGGTGCTTCCATGAGCACTACTCCTGTGGTGGTCGGACTGACATCTTCCCCGCTCACGCGGGGGTGCTTCAAGAAGACGACCTCGTCCGCCACGGCGATTCTTCAGTTGGCGTGGTGTTCTCTGCCGTGCAGAGGGGCTTGCGAAGGTTTCTAGGGACGATCGGACCCCAGTTCGCCGGTGGTCTCGGGACCGTCCCTGTAGTCAGACAGGCGCGCGTCGCGATGCGACAGGTTGCTCCTTTCCAGTAGATCTTCGACCCGGTTACAGATGTCGACGGCCTCGGGTGATGGTACGAGCTGCGCAAGTCTCCAAACATTGAGGAGCACTTCGGCTGCCTCTTCTCGGCGGTCAGCTCGCATCCTGGGGCCACCCTCGCGCGCCGGATCCAGATACGTGCGGTAGTCCCCAGTTCCCTTGCAGATCGGGCAGGGGTCCTTCTTCTGGACGCGACGTTTCCGCCAGGTTTGAAGTAGCTGCTGGACCCCGTCGGACAGTTTGTCGCCGTCACTTGCATGCTCCTTGTCGTGAGCCCAGTCATTGGGCCCGACGTACCAGGCGCGCATGCCGACCAGCCAGCGAACCTCGCTTTCGAGCTCCCTGCGCTCTCGCCAGCCGAGGTCTTCATGCTGGAGCCGCTGGCCTGCCAGCGCGATCATCCGGTCGAGGGCCTCCTGACGCCGGCGGAACTTCTGACCACACTGCTCGTTGTGAAACCACTTGGGTCTGCCCCTGTTCTCTCTTGACACTGTGGCATTGCAGCCGGGAAGCCGGCAGGGGAGTCCGAGTGCCTGCACATTTTTCGCCGTCAGGGTCCGCCAGTCCCCCTCCCGCTCCGCGGAGGCTGCCGATTGTTCTACGCCTGATCGAACCATGGGGCAGAGACTAGCGCACTTTAATTGTGCACACTTGAAGTGCGCCAGCGCTTGCCAGTCACGAGATCCTGCAGCCTAGCGCCCGTTAACTGTGCGAGCACGCTCTAGTCAGAGGTCTCACTGAGCCCTAGAGTGACCAGTCGACGATGTCGCGCCGGAAACAGCGCGAGACCCAGACTGCTGACACAGTCCGGGCCCCGCTTCGGCGCCTCGTCGGAGTCCCTGCACAGGAACGACAAGAAGGCACCGCAATGGTCCATTCTTCCAGCACCAGTGGCTTATCCGCCACTGAGCGGCGCCCGAGACGACCTCCCGCGCCCACCGCCCCGGTCGTCTCGTCCCACGCGTCTGGAGTGAGCGCGAACGGCAAGTACGCCGTGGTGCCGGCCCCTCATCCCGCTATGCCCAAAGCGACAGCACGAAAAGGAACTCGCCGGGTTCCGCGTCGGGTGCGGGAATTGCTGGGTGATCTCCTGTCGCGAGATGAGGCGATGAGGTTGATCGCGGCGGGGGAGATGGGGTCGGCGCGGTGCGTGGCGGTGTGGAACGTCGACGGTGTGCCGGTGGTGCAACCGATAAGTGACCTGTCGGTCCCGCCGGGCTGGGGGGTATTGCCGGTGCGTCGGATCGGGACCCACCGGCAAGCGACGAGCTCGATCGCGATGTACCCGGTGATGCGTGACGGTTTCCGGCTGATGCTCCTGGTGGAGTCGAAGTTGGAGCTGGCTTGGGTGCAGCAGCTGGACATTCACGCCTCTGTGTCGGCGATCCATGCCCAGCCGTTCGCGATGGTCTGGATCCACGAGCAAGGGCAGCTGTTCCAGGTACCTGATCTGGCGGCGGTGATCGACGGCAACCTGACGGTGTTCGAGGTCAAACCCGCTCACCGGGCGCAGGATGAGTGGTCACAAGCCAAGCTGGGTTTGATGCGGGACACGCTATGGGCGGCGGGAATGGGGTTCCGGGTCCTGAGCGACGTCACCGCCCAACGTGCCCACAATCTGCAGCAGATCACCCGATGGCGCGATCCGAACCCGTGGGCCGCAGATGACGTCTCTGCTGTGCTGGATGTTCAGCCGACCAGCATCGGTGGCATCGCCAAGGTCGTTGACGTCAGCGCCGGGGCGATGTCAGGAGGCCGAGGCCAGTTCGACGTCGATGTGCTGCGTCGTACCTACGTGGTGGCGATGCACTTGTTGGCCACAGGCAGGTGCTCGACGGATCTGGATGCCCCTTTGTCGTTGGGCAGCGAGCTGCGGTGGCACCTCGACGGGGAGCCAGGCCGGTGGTGGGGGTGAGCGAGGCGCCGGATCGAGTGCTGTCGGTGGAGTTGTCGCAGGACGCGTTGCTGTTCGAACACGACCGTTCGGACCGGGTGGTCCTCAAGCACCGGGTGGATCCCCAAGGCTGCCTGCAGATCGTGACCGCCCGCGACGGTGAGGTGTGCGAGGAGCCGCTGCACGCAGTGTTATCGAGGGTGAGCGCCGAGCACCGGCTTGCCTCGCCGTACTTGGCCCCGGATCGCTACAGCGAGTTGCTGCACTGGCTACCTGAGCGCAAGAGGCAGACGGGCTTGGATAGGCAGCGCCATGTGCTCGACGTGCTCCAGGGTCGTGTGGGCACCGGGAGCGGCTATGACGCGGCTACGACGAGCGTGGCGAAACGGCGCGCGGCGAAGTGCGCAGAGCTGGGTGTCGATGCGACCACGCTGGGCCGCTGGATCGAGAAGTGGCGTGCCGGGGGTGCGTTCGCACTGGTGCCGCACGCCTCGCGCTACCTGCAGCCCTCACGTGCGAATGAGACCGATCCGCAGATACTGGCGGTGGTACGTGACTACGTTGCGCAACGTCACCAGTCGAGCAAGAAGTCTTTGATCAACGAGCACGGGATCGTGCTGAATCGGCTGCGCCAGCTTGGTCTGGTCAGCGCTGGGACCGCCACCCCAGGGCCGGACGGGACCACGATCCCGCACGAGATCACGGCGCTGCCCTACGAACGGTTTGTGGCGCTGGTGCGATACCTCTCGCGGGGGCAGGATCCCTTGACGGGCAAGACCCGTCAGGAGCAGTCCAACCGCCCGCTCATCCACGGGGTGAGGCACCGATCTTTTGAGCTGGGCGACCGCGTCGAGTATGACGCCAGCCGTACCGACATGTTGGTTTGGGGTCCCCATGGGCCCCAGCAGCTGTGGGCCGTCTTCGGGGTATGCGTGAGTACCCGCTACGCCTGGCTCCGACTGACTGTCGGCCCTCCGCGCGGCATCCACCTGTCCCTGTTGTTGTGGGACATGATCGGCGGCGAAGCGTGGGCGACGATGTCGTCCCCGCCCCCTCATGCGGCGCTGCCAGTCGTGCCGGGCGCGCTGGACGTACACGCCTGGAATGGCCCCAACCCGCCGCTGAGTGTCCTACCGGGCTCCATCGGCGCTGACCACGGCGCGGAGGAGGAGAACGGCCACTTCATCGCCACCTGCGCCCAGCTCGGCATCACGATCCAGTGGGCGCGCACGATGCGGCCCACCGACAAGGCCTTCGTGGAGTCCCACATCAAGACCTTCGCCCAGGCGTGCCAGCTACTCCCCGGCCACAAGGGCAACACTGTGGTCAACAAGCCCGCCCGGCTCGATGTCCGCGACCTTCCGACCTTTGCCCAAGCGCAAGCAGCGTTCGCTACATGGTCGTGGTGGACCGCCCAGCAACCTCACACCGGGCTGACCCACGATCACGCGCCGCAACGCCACCTGACGCCCATCGAAGCCGTCGGCCTGTCCCTGACCCGCGGGGTACCGGCGCACGTGCTGGCCGACCCGACCTTCCACTTGCGGCTCCTGCCCCACCTGTCGCTCACCCCGCACGACGACGGCGTGACCTGGCAAAAGCGCCGATACACCTGCGAGAACTACGAGGATCTCGTCCAGGCATCCCTGACCAATCAAGGTCGGCGACGTCCGCTCACGTTCTTCTACGACCCGGATGCTCCCAGCCGCTTGCTGTGGCAAGAGCCCCACTCCTTCAAGGTCCGCACCCTGTGGGCACCCGGCGCCAACGGAGCGGTGGTCGGCGCCTTCGCAGAGGTCAGGTCCGCGCTATTGAAGAACTTGGCGGGGCAGAAGTGGCCCAGCCACAACGAACACGCCAGCCGCCGCGCCGACCTGCTCCAGACCATCACCGCGGTCTATCAAGCCCAAGGCATCGACACCGGCGAGAACTTCATCCCCGTCGCCGACCGAAGGTCACGCAAGCCCAACCGACCCAAGGAGCCTGAGCACATCGTCAACGGAGGCTGGGACCTGGCGCACTTCACCGCCTTGGACCACGGGCTCCTCGATGACCTCGACCCGGCCCACGACGCCGAAGGCGGGTGGCGGCCATGACCCGTCTGTCCGTGGCCGACCCCGCCACCTGGATGAGGCTGCACCACCTGCAGACCTCACTCCCTCCCGACCGCGCGCCCGCGCTGTATGAGTGGATCCACGCCCAGCACCTCCCCACCGCTTACGAGCGCGACCTCGCCGCCGCCTTCGACAAGCTCACCCGACAGCACCTGGGCACCAACGAGACCTGGCTGGCGGTCAGCGGCCCCTCCCACCTGGGAAAGAGCACAGCCATCACCCGCGTCCTGCTCGACCGCGCCACAGCCCACCCACAGCCGTGGCGCACCCGCACCAAGGACGGCTACCTGCACACCCCATGCGTGTACGTCGAGGCCGGATCCAAGCAAGAGGCCCGTGGCCTGCTCGCCTCGGTGGCGAGGTTCTGCGCCCTGCCCGACACCGGCTCGGAGAAGGAACTGCACCAGATGCTCGGTCGGCTGCTGCCCGCCATGGGTGTGGAGCTCGTGGTCGTCGATGACGCGCAGATGTATCGCCGAGTCTCTGACTCCGCTTCGCGCCTGACGGACGGACTCAGGACCCTGCTGCACCTGCCGGTGCCCTTCGCTTTCGTCGGCATCGACCTGGATCGCTCCGCGCTGCTACGCGACCCCGGACGCAACAACGACACCGCGCAACAACTCCGTCGCCGCCACATCGGGCTGCGGCTCAATCCCATCCGTACTAACGACGCACGCACAGTAGTACGGCTCATCGCTTCCTTCGTTGCGCGCATGCGTGCCATCGAGCACCTGCACCTTGCCTGTCTGCAGGACCCCCGTCTGCAGCTGCGGTTGGTGGCCGACCTCGAAGGACGCCCAGGCAGCATCCTCAACACCCTCAAGCGAGCGGCCGTAGAGGGTCTGGCCGACAACGACGGGATCGTCACCGCCGACCACGTCGACGCCGAGATCGTGGCAGTACAAAGTCTTGCTGCCGGCTCCGTCGCCTCATGAGCAGACAGAACGCCCCCGCGGCCCCGGCTCACCGCCTGGGCTACGCGCCCCCGCCCCTGGACGACGAGCCCCTTGACGGCTACCTAGAGCACCTGGCCCACCACCTCGAAGTGGCCCCCTCGGTGGTGCATCGCCACCTCGGGCTGAGCAACGAGCGTCCCTATTCCATCGTGCGTTGCCAATCACCCGAGGCCACCGCCGGGCTCGCCCACGCGCTGGACCTCGATGAGGCGACCCTCACGACGATGACCCTGCAGCGCCATGCCCACCTGGGGCTGATGCCCTCCTTCACCAAGCGCGGTCACGGTGGCGGCACCTGGCCACGCGGCTCAGGAGCTCGCTACTGCCCCGAGTGCCTGCCCGAGAGGGGCCTCCGGTGGAAGTTGAGCTGGTACCTGCAATGGACCTTCGCCTGCCCCACCCATGCCCGACTACTCCTCTCCGCCTGCCCTACCTGTCAGCGCACCGTCCGGACCAGCCCACGCGGCCACCCGATCGACGCACGACACCTTCAGCGACGACCGGGCGACGAATGCTCGTGCACCACCTCCGACCTCGTCGATGGTCACGGCCCGCCAGCGCCTGAGCCGGACGAGATGGCGCCATACCTGCACGCACAAGAAGTCATTCACGGCGTCATCCACGGCACCGGCCCAGTCACCGCGTTCGGACAGTCCCGGTCTCGCATCGAATGGCTCCATGACCTCGCCGCGCTGGCCCGCCTCGTCATGACCAATCTGCCGTCCGATCACCTACCCGCCGACTTCGCACCCGCCCTCCATCCACCCCACCTGTCGGCTTCGATCAATGCGCTCGCGGGGTTTCACGACGCGAGCGCTTCCCCTCCGGCAGTGCGCGGTGACGACGACCCGGCTGCCGCAGTCGCTGCTCAGCTGAGGCGGTGGAGTCACGGCATGGACCTGGGGCCGGTCGCGAGCGCGGGCGTGCGCCTGGCAAACGCCACGCGCAGCGCCTCCACCATGGCGCTGACCGCCACCTTTGCGGTGAGCGTTCTGACCGCACCCGACATCCCCACCGCTCGCCAAGTGCTCGCCGTGTTGCCCGACGATGTGCGCCGGCGCGCCACCGATCACAGCGGCCGCCACGTCGCGTCCTGGCCGCTGATCCAGGCACTCGACGTCCCCGTGACGCGGCCCCGCGGGCGCCCCGCCCGCGCCCGAGCACTCCGCATCCGTGCCGCCCGATTCCGCCCCGATGGCGCACCGCTCATCCCCTTGGACCCCGCCAAGGTGCCCGCCCGGGCATGGGACACCGTCCTCGGAGAGCACCCCGAGATCCCCGACAACGGCTACGTCCGTCTCGCGGCCAGTGTCGCGCTGCTTTCGCTCGGCACCGTCGCGGGCACGGCGCGGGCCAGCCAGCGACTGGGGCACCCCCACCTGTCCTCCCTGATCCAAACCGACCTCACACGCGTCCTGGGACTCGCCGCGGACGACACGGGAAGCACAGACTTCTTCGACGACCTTCTCGCCGTCCACGCCGCCTTGTGCGACTCAACTGTGCCGATCGACTACCAGCGGCGACGCCGGACATTCCTCCGCGCGGTGCCCCCTGCGGAGCGAACAGCGCGACGCATCGCCCGTGAGCTGGGCCAACGGCCCACCCCACGGCTGCGCACCTTCATGGGCTGGTGGCTCTACGAGCAACTGACCGGCAACGACATCCTGCTCACCCCGGCTCGACTAGAGACGCATGCCAGTCACCGGCTGGCCTACGGCCGTCAACGCACGGACTGGGAACGCGACCCCCCACAAGGGCTCTTGCGGCGTGCCGAGCATGCCCTCCTGATCAACCGCCTCGACGAGCCCCTGACCTGGACTCCACGCCGAAACCTCGGGGGGCAGTGGACCTGCCCGCCTGCCCACGTTGAACGTCAACTCGACTGGACCCACCGTCAGCGCCGCAAGAGCAGCCGACCCAGCAGCGAGGGGGTCGACGGCCTGACCTTGGCCGAAGCGGTGTCCTTCGCGGCGTCCGGCCAATCCACCTCAGCCCAACGGACAGCCAATCAACTACATCGGTTCGCAGCCATCGTGGACCACGGAGCCATCACTGCCGCCGCGCGAGCCCTCCAGGTCAGCCAAGCCGCCCTCTCGACGGGCCTGATGCGCCTCGAACGCGACCTGGGCGTCAGCCTCCTCGACCGCCACGGCCACGGTTCCACACCCACCCCGGCCGGCAGCCACCTGCGCCACCTCATCAGCACCAGCGGACTCCCGACCATGCCGACCAACCAAGCGCCGCCCATGCCCTCGCGGCCGGAACAGGAGACAACCCCATGACCGAACCCCCAGCCCTGGCCGGCACGCCGCTCCACGCGTCGATCGCGACAGCGATCCAGGAAGCACGCAAGCACGTGACGAGCGAGCTGGAGCGTGCTCCGAGCGACACCAACGCCCTGCAGGAGTTGGTCCGCAGCTACGGGCAGATGCTCGCCCTCCTCGCCTACGCCACCACGGTCCACGAACCGGCCCAGCGCATCGGCGTTGAGTGCCCCGTGTGCGAGCCCATCTACGGAGACGACTGTCGAGAGACTCCTAACTGCCCCCCAGTTCCGGATCGCTGCCTGGAGTGCGATGGCTGGTGGCCGTGCCCGGCGGTGGATCTCATCGAATTGCTCTTGGGCGCTGACTTGGCGTCCGCTACGCCGGCTCTCTCCCGAGAGGGGTGAACGCGTTGGCCCGCAAAACCAGAGGACGCTGCCTGCCGATGCGCGGTCCGCGGGGTCTCGACGCCGTCCTCGGTGCCATGCCGGACCACACACCGCACACCGAACGCGTCAGGCTCCTGAACACCCCTGACCCTGCTCTTGACCACCTCAGTCCCCTGGAGTGGCTGAGAGACGAAGGGGCCGCGGCCGCACCCATCGCTCTCGTCCTGCTGTCGCCACCGCAACTGATCGCGCGGTTGGAAACCATGCTGGGACCAGAACTCTTGGACGAGATCTACCCCACCGAGAACCTTGAAGCCGCAAGGAGTCACAGACCAGACGATGAGCCGCCTTCGCGGGACTTCCTCTTGAGCCTCGGAACGGTCTTCCACGCCGCACTCCTGCTTTATCAGGCGGACGCGGAGGAGGCGCCGGCGTGGTTCCGCCGGAAGCAGCCCCGACTAAACAACCGAGTGCCGGTCCAACTCCTAGGTGAAGAATCCCTAGCGGTGGCCGGACCGATGCTTATCGCCGCGGTTCGCCGCCAGTTAGGACTCCCCCTGTGAGTGAGCAATCACCAGTCGAGATCCTCACCAGCAACCGCGTGAGGGTATCCAACGGCGTCATGACTCACGTCCACCCAGCCCGAGCATGCGCGGACCGCCCGTACGGCTGCTGGATCCACCACCCCCGGGAGCACGCCCTGTCAGCGTCCCCAGTCCACTGGCGCGAAGACCGCGGTATCGCCGAGCGAATCTGCGACCACGGAATCGGACACCCTGATCCCCAAGACGCCGCCTACAACTTCCACGAGCTCGGCCGCGACATCACCGCTCACGGCTGCGACGGCTGCTGCGGCCCACTCCCATCCTGGGCCTCTGCATCAGACGACGAGCGAAGGTAAGGGTCCCGGCGGCAGGTAGTACCAAGTGCAAGCACCCGTTGTTGCAGGTCAAACACGGCATCCGACACCCCGACCGCCACGACTCCACGCACCACCTCCCCCACGAGTTCGGCCCGGTGTCGCCGGATCCCCCTCGTCCCCTGCCCTGTGGAAGACCGGAACGGGCTCCTGCGTGACCTGCCATGGTTCTGCGATGAGACCTGTAGCAGACGTTCATGCGCTGGCCGACTTCCTATTCGGGCCATGTGGCGATGCCGAGTGTGAAGCCGCAGACGCTCCAGGAACGGCCAGCGTCGCCGGCGTCGCGGAGGCGGAGTTGTTCGACGGGTCGGTGTCGCGCGGCCGGAGGACAGGAGACGCGACGAGACCCCCACCAGTCACCGAGGCGACGCCTCCTCGGAGGTGAGCCCGTCGGGTCGTGCACCAAATTAGGGAACTCCGTGCGCCCAGACGGCGATCGTGTTTTCGCACGGTGGGGGCGGGTAGGACCCGCGAACAGACTCGGGCAGGGGGGCCAATGAACCGTGTGAGTTTGACGCACGCTGCTTTCGCCAAAGCCAAGGCGGATGTGAGTTCCGCAGCTGATCGGCTCCATCACGACCGGAACTCCATCGATCAGCGCGTGACCAGTTTCCTGGGAACTGGCTGGACCGGCTCGGCCGCAGACGCGTTCGATCACGCATGGGAAGACTGGCGCCAGGCAGCGGGAGACGTCTTGTCCGGTCTGCGCGCCATGCGCGAACTCCTCGACGCCGCCCATCATGACTACACCGCCGCGGACGATGCATCGCAGCAGAAGCTGGACCAGCTCTCTGTCCGGCTGATCGAACGGCTGGGCTGACCATGGGGAACGAGTACGTCTTCAGCGTGGATCTCGCCGAACTGGACCACCTCGTGGCCGACGTGCAGGCCACCGAGACAGCTCTGGAGCAGCTCGCCACCGACCTGGAAGCCCAGATCCGGGCCCTGCATCAGGTCTGGGAAGGGCTTGCTGCCGAAGCACAACGCGTTGCTCACCAAACCTGGGAGCAAGGCATGCAGGAGATGCGCGCCGCCCTCGCCGATCTCAGAGCGGCAGCCCGAGACGCCCACGGACACTACACAGCCAGCGCGCAGGCCAACACCGAGATGTGGGACTCCCTGTCGTGAGGCTAGAAGTCGACATCGCCGGCTACGAAAGCGCCGCCGACGCCCTGAACACGGCCAACCAAAGAGCCGCAGCCGCCTACGACAACTTGACCTCATCGTTGTCAGGAACCAGCGGGATGGGTGGGGACGACAAGTCCTCCGAGGAGTTCGTTTCCTCCTACGACTCCTCCGCACGACAGATCGTCGGTGCCATCTCAGACCTCGTTACCGCACTCGCAACCGTGACCGTGGTCACCGAGAGCTCGGGCGCCAACCACCGCGACGCCAACAACGCCTCGGTCTACCGCGGACGACACGGGCAGATGACCACCGGCAAGAATCGCTCCCCAGTCGAGGTGGCCCCCTATACGCCGCCGTCGGCCCTGGGCTCGGACGCCAGCGACACCCCGATGTTCTGGGACCTCATCGTCGACCACCTCCAAGGGTGGGCATGGCCCAGCGCCGACACCGGCAGGCTCCGGCAGGCCAGTGCAACCTGGCGCGCGGTTGCCACCAGACTCGAGGCGATCCCGAGCTACACCGACGTCGCGATCTCCGAACTTGGGAACCAGAGGTCTCCCGAGACCTACAAGGCCACTGTCGCCTTGACCGAGATCGGCCAGGCCGCTGACGACCTCGCGACCGAGTCACGAGCCCTCGCCACTGCTTGTGAGGACTACGCCGAACAGGTCGAGCAGACAAAGGAGACGGTCAAGGGACTGCTCAAGGACCTGGGTATCGAGGTCGGGGCGACCGCCTTCTTCGCCGGGCTGGGAAGCCTGGCCACGTTCGGGGGAGCAGCAGCAGCCGGAGGACTGGTCGCCGCCGGGAGAGCGGTCTCCTACGCCAAGAAGGTCATCACCGCGCTCACGGCCATCAAAGCGGTCCACGCCGTCATCGTGTTGGCCAAGACCGTGGACAAGGCCACCGACGTGCGTCGGATCCTGCGCAAGTACCGAAGCGCGAAGAACATGCGCAAACGACCCACTGGGAAACTCCCGGACAAGGGGAAACCGAACTCCTACGGCTACGACACCCACGGCAACCGCCTGCCCTACGCGAACAGCCGACCCTCCTACGGCGAGGACCAGGTCGACGACGTGTGGCGACAGGCGATGGACGAAAACAGCGAGGTCTGGGTGCTGAACAAGGACGGCGACCTGGTCAAGGTCGATTGGCAACCAGGTCAACCCCGTAAGAACGTGTGGGACATGGGGCATGCGCCCGGGGAGGAGTACCGCACGCTGCGTGACCAGTACCTCTCAGGGCGGATCAGCAAGGAGGAGTTCCTCCAGCGCTACCGCGACCCGTCAAACTACGAAGTGCAGCATCCGGGCAGGAACAGATCCGGGATCGACGAAGCGGTCCCACGACGGAGATAGGTTCGAACCATGGCATGGCTCAAACGCGGCAAGCCGCGCGACACCAACGCCCTGCACGCTGCCCTGAGGCACGGCACGTGGGAGGACTTCCAGGGGGCCTATCAGCCAGAGCACGTCAATTATGACGGCTACTCGGGTGACACCCTGCTGACTCTGGCCTTGGCCCACAACGACTCGGCTCTACGCGTCAAGATCGCCACCCGACTGCTGGACGACGGCGCCGACGTCACCAAGGAGCACCCCCTTCACGTCCTCGTGGGCCGTAACGAGCATGACTTCGACGCCGAAGCGGGACTGCTACAGCGCATGCTCGACCTGGGCGCCGACATCAACGAGGTCCTACCGGGATTCGGGACGCCGCTGGAGACTGCGGCCGCCAAGTTCAAGTTCAGCGACAAGTCCCTGACCCCCTTCTACGACGTGCTCCTGGCCCGCCCTGACATCGACCTGGTGCAGCCCGGGCTGGACGGACGGCCCGTCCTGATCAACCTGCGCAAGTGGTACGCCAAGCGGGGAGAACTGGTCGAACGCGTCGAAGCGCTGCTGATCGAGCGCGGTGTCCCCCTTCCCGACCCGACCAAGTAGCACCCAGCCGCACTCCAGACAAGACGCGCCCGATCCACGGAGGACACATGCCCGACACCATCGAATTCATCCCGGATGCAGGCGCTTGCCTGGTGTCGAAGAACGTGCTCTCCGGCGCGGGCCGCGTTCGCTGGATGGTGCGTGAGGAGTCACGCGCAGCAGCAGACAACGGTTGGCGGATCTTCAGCCACATCGACACCAGCGAATACCTTCATGACGCCAAGAGCCTGCAGATCGTGGACTTCAACCGAGTCTGCGAGATCGAGCCAGCGCTCATCGGTATCTGGGATCTTCCGGTCGGCTCAGACCTACAGATCGTCGACGAGGGTCACGGCATCCGCATCGTCGACACCCCCACGGGCCGAGACGTTCCGTTGGAAGCCCTGTACGTGCCAGGCCGATGAGCGTGACCGGGGCCGAAGGGCTGAGACCAGACCCATTCATCGAGTTCACCAACGATCGGCACGCCGCCGAGCTGTTGCGCCTCAACTTGCGAGGCATCGCCAACCAGCACCCCACCGACTCGATGGGCCGCCTGATCAGAGAGGTGCTCTCCGGTGGTCGGGGCATCCGTGACCTGCAGCGCGACCCGGAGTTCATGGACCTTATGTGTGAGGGCGTTGAGGTCTACCGGGATTACATGACCACCCTGTCGCCCGAAGAACGCGCAGACCTACTGGCCCGTGCCCACGAACTGGTCGCCGACGACGAGTAGACCCCGTGGAGGACCTTGATCTGAGCTTGGGCTGTAGGCGCCTTCGCGCCCACAGCCCAAAGCCAATCAGCAGTAGCCCCAGATACCGCGGTCGGTGTTCCTGGCCTGCCGCTCGGCCTTCTTGTAGAGCGAAGTTCGCTGGAAGGGGTTGCCCTGGAAGACGTAAACCTCGGCGTGGCCCTTGAACACCTGGCGCCGGCCCACGTCGAGCTTCCCCTTCTTGTGGATGTAGCGCAGGATTCGGCCGTAGCGGTCCTGCAGGTCTTGGCTCGGGTCGGAGATCAACAGCACCCGGGTACGCCTGGGGAGCATCGACTTCATGGAGTCAGAGGCCTCACGTCCGCCGCACTCAACCCCTCCGAAAACCTCCGGGGTGTCAATCCCCAGCACTCGGACATCCTTCTTTCCGCCTGCCGCAAGACGGACCTTGACCGTGTCACCATCGGTCACCTTGATCACCCGCGCCCACTGCTTCACAACCTGCGGCTTCGGGGGCTTGGGAGGAGCGGGCGCGGGGGTCGGAGTCGGCGTCGGTGCCGGCGCGCCCCCCCGGGGGTCACGGCCAAAGTAGTACGGAGCCGGGTTCGACTCACAGACACGCCAGTCACCGTCAGCGTCAAGCCGGTGCGGGTCCGCGGCCGGGCTGTTGTTGAGGAAGAAGAGCTGGGCTGCGCGCTGAGACGGGAAGTCGCCGCAGTCCATGTCGCCAGCGTGTGCCGGGCCGGCGAGGCCCCCAGCGACCCCTAGCGTCAGAGCGGTAGCGATGCCCAGATTGGTGACGGTCTTTCTCATGATGTTCCCCCATGTGCTGTGGATGCGACGCAGGAGACGCTAGGACGAATCGCGACTCCGTGCGCGAGGTTCCCACCATGTCCCCAAGATTGGTTCTTGGAGGCTCTGGACGACTCGATCGAGGGCAGCCATACAGAGCCGGACCAAAGTCGTTCGCATCGGGGCCTGTCGGATCAACTCGCGACGTGACGCGATAGTTGAGTCCCCGATAGTGGTGTAGCGCGGTCGCCGAGATCGTCACCGGCGTGTACGGAAGACGTAGATGCGGCCACCGCGTGATCCTTCGAGTGAACCTCTCACAGAACCCTCGAACGGAGTCATCACGATGACCGCACCACACATTCTCGACCCTGCCGGCCTGCTGGGTGAAGCCCTGGCCGAGGCGAGTCCGGATCTGATGCGTTCGCTGCTGCAGACGATCATCAACGCCCTGCTGTCCGCCGATGCCGACGCCGTGGTCGGCGCCGAGTACGGGCGACCCACTCCGGGCCGGACCGCGCAGCGCAACGGCTACCGCCGCCGCCCGCTGGACACCCGGGTCGGCACCATCGACGTGGCGATCCCGAAGCTGCGGAAGGGCACCTACTTCCCCGAGTGGCTCCTGGAGCGCCGCAAGCGCTCGGAGTCCGCGCTGATCACGGTGGTGGCCGACTGCTATCTCGCCGGCGTCAGCACCCGGCGGATGGACAAGCTGGTCAAGACCCTGGGAATCGACTCCCTGTCGAAGTCGCAGGTGTCGCGGATGGCCGCCGAGCTGGATGAGCACGTCGAGCAGTTCCGCCACCGCCCCCTCGATGCTGCGGGCCCGTTCACCTTCGTCGCTGCTGACGCGCTCACCATGAAGGTCCGAGAGGGCGGCCGGGTGATCAACGCGGTGGTCCTGCTGGCCACCGGCGTCAACGGCGACGGACACCGCGAGGTCCTCGGCATGCGCGTGGCCACGAGTGAGACCGGGGCGGCGTGGAACGAGTTCTTCGCCGACCTCACAGCCCGCGGCCTGTCCGGGGTCCGCCTGGTCACCTCAGACGCTCACCCGGGGCTGGTCGAGGCGGTCGCGGCGAACCTGCCCGGTGCCGCGTGGCAACGGTGCCGCACCCACTACGCCGCGAACCTGATGGCGGTGACCCCGAAGGCGATGTGGCCGGCCGTGAAGGCGATGCTGCACAGCGTCTACGACCAACCCGACCGGCCTGCGGTACACGCCCAGTTCGACCGGCTCCTGGACTACGTCGACGGCAAGCTCCCTGAGGTCCATGACCATCTCGACGCCGCCCGCGGCGACATCCTCGCCTTCACCGAGTTCCCCAAGGACGTGTGGACCCAGATCTGGTCCAACAACCCCGCCGAGCGCCTCAACCGCGAGATCCGCCGCCGAACCGACGCCGTAGGCATCTTCCCCACCCGTGGCGCCATCGTGCGCCTGGTCGGTGCTGTCCTGGCCGAGCAGACCGACGAATGGGCCGAAGGCCGTCGCTACCTCGGACTCGACCTCCTCGCCCGATGCCGCGTCAACCTCGTCCCCACCACCGACACCGAGATCGGAGCTGATCAACTGCCCGCCCTGACCGCCTGATCCGAAGAGAAGGAACGCAGCACTACACCACTACCGGGGACTTGACCGACGCGATTCAGGACGACGCGAAGTTCTCGTCGACGTCGCATAGTGGGCTGGTGGCGACCCGGCCCCGCATCGCAAGAGTAGAGGGTTACAGGACCACGGCCTCGAGGATCCCTGCCCGGTTCTTCTCGAACGACGCCTGGATCTGTCCTTCGTGCGCATCCGCGCTTTCGACACAATTAGTTCCGAGCCAGAGTGAGAGCGTGCCGGGGGCTTCGCGTCTGTTCACGTAGGCCCGGACCTCGCCTGCCTTGGGTGGGCCCCCGACTGCGCAGATATCCCACTCGATGCCGCCCGACTCAACCAGGACAGGATCGAGGACCTTCACGTGCGCCCGTAGCCGCACGCGGTAAATCTCCCTCGACACACGTGAGCTGCCGTCCACTCCGATGCCATTTTGACGACGAGCGTCGGAGAGACTCTCGTTGCTCACCAAGCGGTGCTGCGCAGCGGCCTTCTCTCCGACGTGGGTGATGGCTCCAACTTTGAACGCATCGCTCAGGTAGCTCGTGCTGTGCCACCAGTCCTGTCCGGCCAGTGCTTGCAAGCCATCCCTGAGTCGCGCGGCAGCGCTGCGAGTCAGGCGCACGGGGCCCTCAAGTTCGTGGTTGCGTCCCGACCTCGCCCCGGGACAGCGCGCACAATCGCGGTGCATGGAGGCCCTGTATCCGCGAACGAACGGTTCTTGTTTGCGCGGCTCCATGCACTGAGCGCAGGTCAAACCCCAGCAATCGGGATTCTGCTCCACCGGCCATCCAAGGGAGAGACGGTGCTGTCCATCTCTCGATGCATGAAAGAAGGGAATCTGTGCTGCACCTTCCTCGGACATGGCGGTCCTCTCATTCCACGTAGCGATAACCCGCTGACTTCTCCGCGCATTCAATCGGACGGACCGGGTTTGTGGGAGGGGTTGGGCCGGGAACGCACCCGCTGAGAACCGACCGCAGGCCTCCGGAGCGTCAGCCGCAGCGGGTCACAATCGGCTTGGGCAATGCTTCCAGGAACGCGTTACCGACGATGGGCGCGAGAATGGAACGGGGCGTCGAGCCAGAGGGGCTAAGGCTGATGGCGGTCGGGACATGGCCGACACGCATCGTGTCTTCCATGCAGCAGCACTGCTGTGCGAAGCAGACGCGCCAGAAGCCCCGGCGTGGTTTCGCCGGAAGCAGCCCCGACTCGACGACCGAGTGCCGGTCCAACTTCTGCGTGAGGAGTCCCTAGGGGTCGCAGGACCGATGCTCATCGCTGCCGTCCGCCGCCAGTTGGGACTCACCCTATGAGTGAGCAGCCACCAGTCGAAATCCTGACCAGCAACCGGGTCAAGGTGTCCAACGGCATCCTCACCCAGGTCCACTCCGCCCGAGCATGCGCGGACCGCTCGTACGGCTGCTGGATTCACCACCCGCGGGCGCACGCGCTGTCAGTGGCTCCCGTGCATTGGCGCGAAGACCGCGGCATCGCCGAGCGGATCTGCGACCACGGCATCGGGCACCCCGACCCTCAGGATGCCGCCTACAACTTCCACGAGCTTGGTCGCGACATCACAGTTCACGGCTGCGACGGCTGCTGTCGACCATTCCCCTCATGGGCGCTCGCACCCCGCGAAGAGGATCGCTGACGCGTCTCGGGCGGGGACAGAGAACGGGTGGAAATCCCATCCGTCTGCGACTCGGAAATCACCCTCAGGCCTGTGGATAACGCGGAGGCCAGTCATCCAGAACCTGTCATGGTTTTGGCATGTCGCAGGTGGAGAACCCCCACGCCCTCGCCGGCCACTCCATGTTCTCCTCGGGGCGAACAGGCACGACTTCGAAGCCGAGGCCGTCCTTTTGCGGCGCATGCTGGACCTCGGTGCGGACGTCAACGAGGTGTACCCCGGGTTCGGGACCCCCTTGGAGACGATCGCGCGCAAGTTTACGTTCAGCGACAGCACCCTGCGGCCGTTCTATGACGTCCTCCTGGAGCGACCCGACATCGACCTCCTCGCCCCCAGCGAGGGGGGCGAACCTGTCGTGGTCAGGCTGCGCAAGTGGTACGCCAAGCGCGGAGAGCTCGTCGAGCGGATCGAGGCAAAGCTCACCGAGCAGGGGATCCCCCGTCGCGGCGCCTGCAAGCTGAGCGCCTCGTCCAGCAGGTGCTGGCACAGTCATAGGCACACGTTGCCCTGAGGAGTCGTCATGACGGACACCATCGAGTTCATTCCCAATGCAGGAGCCTGCCTGGTCTCCAAGAACATCCTGAGCGGTGCCGGGCGCGTGCGCTGGATGGTCCGCGAGAACTCGCAAGCCCGAGCAGACAACGGCTGGCGCATCGTCAGCCACATCGACACCACCGAGTATCTCCACGACGCCTCCAACCTCCAGATCGTCGACTTCAACCGAGTCTGCGAGATCGAGCCCGCTCTCTCGGCATCTGGGACCTGCCCGTGGGGTCCGACCTCAGATCGTTGACGAAGGGAACGGCATCAACATCGTGGACACGCGCACGGGCCAGCCGATCCCGACCGCACAGATGTATGTCCCCTAGAACCGGATCGTGCCCAGCAGCGCCGCCCAGCGCCATATCGTGAACTCGCACCCCGACCGCCCATGTGTAAGCGCGAGCAGACGTGGCAAGACAGCCGCGGTCGAGGGACCAGCAATGGAGAGCGGTGTCAACATTGACGAACGACTTCTCGCTAGAGGACTTCGTGGCGGACACGCAGCGAAGCGGTCGCCTTGCCGCGGAGGCACGCGAAGAACTCGCGCTCGCCGCGCACGTGCTCTCCCGCGGGATCTTCCGCTTGTCGAACGAACAGTGGCCGCAGGACCGACAGGTCGTCTACCAAGAGGACTTGGCTCATACTCTCGATGACGCAATGGAACTGGTAGGCGAACTCATCTACCGGGAGGCCAGCTTGGATCTCGCCGCTGCCGCAGACTCTCTCAGAGGTTGGGCTGCCCTCATTGCTACCCAGAGCAGCTTCGTGGGGGCGGCGGCTGTCAGCCGTGCTGTCTATGAGTCCTGCGTCCTGACCGCGGCTGTGTGCGACCCGACCCTCACCGTCGAGATACGTGCCCAACGTGCGCTAACGCGGCGACTGTCACGTCTCCACGCGTCTGTTCGGTTTGCCGACATCGTGAACAGTGGCGACACGAAAGAGTTCCAAGCCGAGATCGACCGAATACTCGGCATCGCGACCGAGAAGGGTTGGTCCGTCAGGAGGGCCAGGTTCGGCGTCCACTACCTAGGGGAGCGCTTCTCTGTCGAGGGACTCACCGAGGAGGGAATCGGAACCACCGGCCTTGGGGAGCATGCGTGGAGGGCGACGTCGAGCCTCGTTCACGGTGAACACCCAGAGATCGCGCAGACCTGGATCCGTTTCGATTGGAAGCAGGTACCTAGCTACCTACCCGCGCTCTGGTCCACTGGCGTCATCGCTGGAACCGAGCACGCACTCAGAACGGTCTCTGAATACGTGGGTGCGAGTGTGCTGCAAGCCGAATGGACTGAGATGTCACGCGCTTGGGACCGGGTCTGCTCGCAATTGAGCGGCTGGAGACGGGATCAGTGATTCGGCCACGCCCTCTCATCAGACACGACGTGGCCGGGCGTTTCGACGGGAATTCCACGCCTTGCCTTTCGGAGGGCGGTGCTTTCGGCTCAGTTTCTTCTGACTCGATCCTTCCGAATGGGCCCGCTCAGTTGTAGTGGGAGAAGCATGCAACGACGCGGCTCTGCGAGCCGTGACTCCACGAGATGCTAGGCCGGGGAGACGCGTCGCGTGGCGGTCTCGCGCCCTATTCGCCAACCTTAGAGAGCTAGCCTGCGTTAGGAGCCCTCTATCTGAAGGGAGTCGAGGTAGGCGCGGCCGCCAGGCATGCTCCGCATAACGTATACCGCAGTCGCGATAACGACCAGCCGCTGCTCGCCAGTCTTATCGAAATGCGGCGGCTCCCAGAACTTCAGTTGTAGCGACACTCGCTTCTGGCTCGGCCATAGCCGGATCGTCTTAGTTGACTTGGATGACACTGAATCTATGCGTTCGCACATTGCCGCATAGCGGGCAACGTGCCTGTCCTGCCACTGGTGACGGTTGAGGACTGCTTGACCGGTCTTGGCTGCTGCCGCAGGGACGGCAATCCCAGTTGCGGCTGCTACCACCTGGTAGATCCTCACAAGGTAGGGCTGCATGCGGTTCTTCGCGATGTCGTCCCGAATAAGGGCACGGGTCTGGGAGGAAGTCTTGGCGAAGGCATCTTCGAAGCGTCGTATCAGTCGCAGGCCTTCGACGACGTCTTTTCCCCACTGCTCCTCGTCTTTCTTGGCCTGATCTTCTTCATCCATAGTCTTGCGGCCGTCGATTCCCCGGTACTTGTTGTCGGGATCACTCATGAGCGAACCCTGTTGTTGTGCCCGGCGGAAGTCGCGGCGGCTGATGCCCTTGCCTGCAAAAGGCCCGTTCGTCATGCGGCCGATCATGTCGGACCGCTCGAAAGATCGCCAGATGAGGCCGCGGGTCGAGCGCCTGTAGGCGGGGCCCAGCCAGCGCAGCAACGTTCCGCCTCGCTGCAACGACTACGGCAGGAGAGTCACGCCAGACCTCTACCGAACCTGCCTAAGAGCCACATCCCTACGGCAACGCAACCGCAGTGAACCCCTGACATACTCCGGCTCATGTCGAAAGGGAGCAGGAAACCGAGTCCACGCGCGGCAATCGATGCGGAAGCGCTACTCGCAAGCGCACGCGCCACAAGGGAAGCGCGAAATGCAGAACGGCTCGCCAGAAGGACCGACGGCCGACGGTTGTTCGTGGACGGAGCAGGCAACCCCGTTCTGCGTCCCGCGTTCGTCACCTACCTTGACGAACTCGGAACAACCGAGCGTCTTCTCAACTACGACGACGCTGCCCTTCGAGAAGATATTCGACTGTACGACAGGATGCGCGATCTCCTCCACAACGAGGAGATGTACGACGATGAACGTCAGCGTGCGCTCTACTTCAGCGACAACGTTGTAGTGGTCGAACCTATCGATCCGCACCCCAGCGTTGGCGCGGATCTCGGTCTCTTTACTCAGGTCTTTTCGGCCGCCGTTTACCAGTTGAACCTCGCAGTGAACGGCCGCTTTCTGCGAGGCGGCATTGCTGGCGGTATGGCGTACGCAGATGGTGAGTTCGTGACTGGCCCGGCACACGTCTGTGCTGTGCTGCTTGAGGAGAAAGAGGCGGTCGTACCGCGTGTCCTACTGAATGACATCGCAGTGGGACTGGCGCAGCGTCATGTTGAGGATGAGGCGCCTGCCCCATCGGCCTTCGCGACCTACCTCCTAGTTGATCAGGACGAAAGAGTTTTCGTCAACTACCTACCCGCAGTGTTTGAAGACGAAGGTTTCGTGCATGCACCGAATCCCCGCGACGGCCTAGTGGCACATCGCGACCAAGTCATCGCCATGCGCGCTCGATACCCCTCGGGAGGCGTGGGCGAGAAATACGACTGGGTTGCTGCGTACCACAACTATGTAGTGACGAACTCACGGGTTGACAACCGCTCTGAGCTATACATCCCAGAGGCTCCGACCCTGACTTTCACCCCGTTTGCGTAGCGTCCCAGTCCCTCAGGGTGGACAGTGGGCCGAGTTGCTATTGGCTCAGGAGTCGTCTGTGGAAGTGGCCAGCCACTTCCACGCATGATTGGCCGTGCTCCGCCATTCCGGGTGATTCTTCACGATCTCCCGCTGACGTTCAGTCGCCAGCCCGAGCTCATGCAACAGGTTGAGTATCACCACCGCTGATGTGACGTTCACGACGGCGATCAAATCGTCTACAGACTGGCGTGGAGTTTGGCCTTCGTGAGCGAGATCGTTGCGAGCCCTCGTCGTCACGGTCGCCCACCGATCGACGTCAGGTACGAGCCGTGCAATCGCGTCTGCATCTGGACGAAGTGCGAGTGCGCGGAGGCGGTCCCGCAGTGTTGGGTCGTTGCGAAGCGCGGACTTGATCCTCTCCTGGTGTTGCGCCGGCACTAGTTGGAGAATGTCCTCGCGGATGGCTTTGAATTCCTTGGCAGGGATCGGGGATTCGGAAATTCGTAGTTCTCGATGCAAGACCTCGGCGGCGCCTACCGCGACAAGGAGGTTGTTCTCGACGTACCGAGGGGGCGCGTATCGCAGGCCAAGGATCATGTTTGAAGCCGCCCGCAGGCGGCCGTACACCTCGCTCCATCGCGGAATGATGTCCACAAAGGGGATGTCGTCACACGTGAAGAAGATGTTCCGCGACTCGGTAGCCTTGGCGTCGTGATGCCCTACCCGAGCCGGGGGGTAAAGAACGTCCACATCCAAGTCGCGACTAGGGCCGTCCGCAGTCGCCGGTTCCAGGGACAGCCCCCTAAGCCGAAGCCAGATAACACCGGCGGCGCGGTGCGTGGCCAGCGAGACGAGATCTTCGACGAAGCGAGCGAATGCGAAAGCGTCGCGTAGCGAACATGGATTGTCTGGCCTTATTCGTACGAATGCCGTGTCGCGTACTCGCCCGATCAACTCTCCTCGGCGCCTATCGAAGAAGGGCGAGGTGTAACGGTGAGCGAGCACGAACTCGGCTCCATCGACTCTGACGGAGGGTTCCTCCACCGGGGTCACGACTATGGACCCTCCGCCGGACAGCCGACCGTCCTTCAGGCTGATCGATCCACTTAGGACGGAGGATCCCGCCCACTCGCCCAAGTCCTCCACTGAGACGTCGCAGCGAGAGAACGCTGGCTCGTCCTCGTTGCCCACGTGCACGCCAATAAGAGCGGACGTCGCGACAATCGTCTGTTGGTCAGGACTCTTCACTCGAGCACCGAACGTCCGCCTCGAAGCTGTCGGGACGCAGCCCAGGAGAGTGATCTCCCGTTGATTGGCGACGCCCAATATCCTGTCCCAGGATCGTGCGCCTTGATCGATGGACGCCCCGCCAGGCATATCTACGACGATGCGGTCCTCAAACGCACCAATCAGGGTGACCCTCAAGCCATCGTCGGGGGTGTACCGGAGTGTTCCCGGTACTCGTTGCTGCGGCTCATCTGGAAGCCACCAGAGTCCTGACCACTCGCTCTCGTCACTGAGGCTCAATGGTTCCCTTGACATGCACGCATTCCTTTTTTCGCGAGCCCAACGTCTTCCAGAATTCCGTCAACACTCCCCGTTGAGTTCGGGGCCCGCGCCGCGTTGCAGATCGTGCATCCATGTCCAGCGACGCTAGTCGGCACCCCGGAGGCCGCCCAGTCCTGTGGCTGAGGGTAGCGGCATTCCGGTTTGGGGACGGCTACGTCAATAGTCGCGCTCACAACCGTTCAAAGCCTTGGTGGGGCCGGGACCCCTGCACCGACCCGTTGACGCCCTCGCAGGGATGTCTGTGCCTGTCGCAAGAGCAATGATCAGAACCTGTGGATGGCGCTCGGCGAGGTGACGTGAAGCGGACGTACCTCCCGAGCAAGATCGAAGCCCATGCTCAAGTTCGGATCAGGGTCGGCGTTGGCGCGCCGGCTCGGGAAGGTACGTCCATGCTCAAGGTAGTTCACGACGCCGAGGCGTCCAACGAGGTCAGCGGTGGGTCGCTGCTCGACGAGATCGTCCGCGACGGCGCTCGGCAGATGCTCGCCGCTGCGCTGCAGGCCGAGGTCGCCGCCTACATCGAGGCATTCAAGGACGAGCTCGATGAGAACGGTCACCGGTTGGTGGTCCGAAACGGCCACCACGACCCGCGGGAGGTGACCACCGCAGCGGGCGCGATTCCGGTGCGCGCGCCGCGGGTCAACGACAAGCGCATCGACGAGACCACCGGCGAGCGGCGACGGTTCGCCTCGGCGATCCTGCCGGCCTGGGCGCGGAAGAGCCCGCGGGTGGCCGAGGTGCTGCCGCTGCTCTACCTGCACGGCCTGTCCAGCGGCGACTTCGGCCCGGCGCTGGAGCAGTTCCTTGGCACGAGCCACGGCCTGTCTGCGGCCACGATCACCCGGCTGACCAAGGACTGGCAGGACGAGGCGGCCGCGTTCAACAAGCGGTCGCTGGCCGGCACCGACTACGTCTACGTGTGGGTCGACGGGATCCACCTCAAGGTCCGCCTGCAGCAGGACAAAGTCTGTCTGCTGGTGATGATCGGCGTCCGCGCCGACGGTACGAAGGAACTGATCGCTCTCGACGACGGCCACCGCGAGTCCACCGAGTCCTGGGCCGACCTGCTGCGCTCGTGCAAGCGCCGCGGGATGCGGGCCCCGGTACTCGCGGTCGGCGACGGGGCTCTGGGGTTCTGGGCCGCGGTCCGCACCGTGTTCCCCGAGACCCGCGAGCAGCGCTGCTGGTTCCACAAGATCGCGAACGTCCTCAACGCGCTCCCGAAGTCGGCCCAGCCGGGCGCGAAGGCCGCACTGGCCGAGATCTGGAACGCCGAGGACAAGGACCACGCGATGGCCGCCGCGCGGGCGTTCGCAGCCGACTACGGGGTCAAGTGGCCCAAGGCCGCGGCGAAGATCACCGACGACCTCGACGTTCTGCTGGCGTTCTATGACTACCCGGCCGAGCACTGGATCCACCTGCGCACCACGAACCCGATCGAGTCGACCTTCGCGACCGTCCGGTTGCGGCAGCGGGTCACCAAGGGACCCGGCTCCCGTGCGGCCGGGATCGCGATGGCGTTCAAGCTCATCGAGTCCGCCCAGTCCAGATGGCGTGCGGTCAACGCACCTCATCTCGTGGCGCTGGTGCGTGCCGGCGCAGAGTTCGAGATGGGCGTCCTCGTCGAACGACCCGACGAGGGATCGAGCGACCGGCAGCAAGTCGCCTGACGCTGTAGGCTGAGCGCAGCGTCGCGTGCTGGTGGCAGACCGTGCCAGGCATGGAGGCGTCGAAGTCGAAGAAAGGTGACGATTATGTCGTTCACCTCTTCGCCCTCACATGACTGAGGGCGAGAAGACCAGGCTGGTGGCCTGGAGTAGAGAGATGCGCGGGGTCCACGATCGGCTGCGCGAAGCACTGCGGGTGACGCGGGAGGCCGTTGCCCAAGGTGACCCCGCAGAGACAGCAACCCGGGACCTACTGCTGTTCTGCCACGGGTTCTGCACGGCCTTGACCAGGCACCACGAGGGCGAGGACCGGGAGTTGTTTCCCGCGATCGCCGCCGCTCACCCGCACCTGCGAGAAACGCTGCGCTACCTCGAGCAGGACCACTCGATGATCGCCCATCTGCTGGGTGGCCTG